>JAAYMS010000155.1 GCA_012521295.1 Bacillota bacterium | reverse complement strand
TTTTTTTACCCTACTTAATAGAACCCCCTCCGCATAGCAATGTACAGGGAGGGTGCGATAATCATGGTAAACTACATCTGGTTCTTTATGATTGCCAGCGGCGTGATCACTGCTGCATTGACTGGACGGATTGACACGATCACAGATGCAATCGTCAAGGGGGCTGAACAAACCATTACGATTGCCATTGGCCTCGCAGGCCTGATCGCGTTCTGGTCTGGAATGATGCAGATCGCTGAAGAAAGCGGATTAATGAAGCTGCTTGCCAAAGCAATGCGCCCGGTAGGCCGGCGCCTCTATCCTGACGTACCCCCTGAACACCCGGCCATGGGAGCGCTTCTCTTAGCGATGGCCGCCAATGTTCTGGGCCTTGGCAATGCATGCACTCCCTTAGGAATAAAATCAATGGAAGAACTGCAGAAACTGAACCGAAAGAAAGACACACTCAGCGATAGTATGTGTACTTTTGTACTTCTCACCTCATCCAGTTTGACCATCATTCCGGGCACCATCATTGCCCTGCGGGCTGCTCAAGGTTCGAGCGCACCGGCTGAAGTAGTGGGGCCGATCATCTTCGCTACCATGTGCTCTACAGCATCAGCCCTTATTCTTGATCGGATTCTGCGCCGCTTCTATCGATGAGGTGAAATCATGCTGAACATCTTAACCCAAATCTCTCGCTGGGCCATTCCAGTGATGTTCTTTGGAATTGTCTTTGTTGGGTTGATTAAGAAGATCGCTGTTTACGAAGCCTTCGTCAGTGGCGCAAAGAATGGCTTCTATACTACCGCGCGGCTGGCCCCGAATCTCCTTGCCATGCTTGTGGCGATTCAGATCTTTAGAGTGTCTGGCGCCCTGGAGATTGTTATCGGAATGCTGCGGCCCATCACAAGCCTCTTTCGGATTCCTGAAGAAGTGCTGCCCCTAGCTTTAATGCGTCCGCTTTCTGGTTCGGGTTCTTTGGGGCTGATGGTACAGCTCTTTGAAGAGTACGGGCCTGATTCGCTTATCGGCCGCTTAGCCAGCGCGATCATGGGCAGTTCCGAGACTACCTTTTATGTACTCACTGTATATACAGGGGCGGTAGGTATCAAGCGCACAAGGCACTGCCTCGCCGCAAGTCTCATCTCAGATCTGGTTGGCTTTGCCGCTGCAGTCTTCATCGTGTTTACTGTCTTCATGTAAAGCTCACTCTGGAAAACGTAGGCTTACCTCATCGGGCATTACTACTGCAAGCCCGCCAGCCTCATCTTCGACCACGAGACGTCCATCCGGCAGCACGCGTCGTGCAATGGCAGGGCGCAAAGAGCCTTGAGAATGGAGGATAATACGGCGGTGAAGGAAGTTCCCGTAGCGCTCAAAATCCGTACTTAAATCTAGTTCACCGTTGAGCAATCGGTTCAGCCCATGATCGGCTCCTTGAAGAGCCTCTATCAAGACAGCCAGGCGCGGCAGCGGGCATCCAGTCAGCTCTTCTAGCGATACAGCCCCAAGAGAGGCATTAATAGCCGACTGATTGACATTGATCCCGATGCCAACAATGACCCAGATTCCCTGCTCATTTCGGCAGCTCTCACAGAGAATACCAGCGACCTTACCGCCCTTCGCCCAAACGTCATTGGGCCACTTAACTCGCAGTTCGTCTGAAAAGATTTGAAGAGCCTGTACTATCCCTAATCCTACCGCTAGGGGAATCAAGGCTGTCTTATCATAATTTGGAAACCGCCAGATCAAACTGAATGTGAGCGAAGTGCTATCAGAAAGCCAGGCCCTGCCTAGTCTGCCGCGGCCATGAGTCTGCTCAAGGGCCCAAATGACTGTGCCATGGTCATTTGCGCTGTTCAGCAGCTCTTTTGCGTATGTGTTGGTTGATGGTAGGCTCTGGTGGATCTGGACTTCCCTAACATGGGACAAGCCCATGAGAAAGGAGGTTGGAGCATTTTCCATTTTATACCACACCCCTTGCATTGCCAAAATCACAGTCTTATAATTTAAGGGAAGACTACCACTCACGCAAAGGAGGATTACTATGCGAATTAAGAAGGTTTCTGCAGCTCTTCTATTTGCTCTCATCGTTTTCCTCGCGGCCAGTGCCATCTTTACCGACCTCCCCTACAACGGCGTGATAAATGCACAGGAAGAGGTCGTAGATACGGCAGCACAGGTGAAATCCGAGGTTGTGGGAACAACTTCTTCGCCGGCGGCAGCGATGCTGGGAAACCCGTACCTGATTGCTGATATCGCCGAAGTAGCAAGTCCCGCCACCGTGTACCTCGCTGTAGAGTGGCCTGCTCCAGAAACACCCTATAGGGGCACGGTTCCCCGATATCGCGATCCCTTTGGCTTTTTTGATTTCTTCATTGATCCGTGGTACTTCTACTCTGAACCGCAGCCACAAAGAAGCCAAGGAACAGGTTTCTTTATCGATGAATCGGGTATTATCTTGACCAACCAACATGTGGTGGGCAATCGTGGCGAAGGCCAGACCATCAATGTTGTCATAGATGTGCCCGGCCTCAAAGAAGAGTATCATGCCGAGATCGTTGGTTCTGACGCCAAGCTAGACTTGGCAGTGCTGCGCATCATTGATGCTGAAGAAGGCACCGTTTTCCCAGCACTCGAGCTGGGCGATTCTGATGCAGCACGGCCAGGCGAATGGGTAATCGCGATCGGCAACCCTTACGGGCAAGCATTTGATCACACTGTAACCATCGGTGTTCTCAGTGCAAAGGGTAGAAAAATCTCGGTGCGAGGTTCGGACGGTACTCTTAAGGAATATGAAAACCTGATGCAGACCGATGCTTCCATTAACCCTGGTAACTCAGGTGGGCCACTACTGAATGTCGAAGGCAAGGTCATAGGTATTAACACCGCTGTTCATGCCTCAGCACAGGGTATTGGCTTTGCAATCCCGATCAACGTAGCGAAGGATGTTCTCGAAGAACTGATTGAGACTGGCGCAGTCAAACACGAGCTTCCGCCTCTAGCATGGCTTGGAATATGGCAGCGTAATCTCACAGAGGATCTTGCTCAACGTCTGCGCGTTGTCGACACTAAAGGTGTGCTTATTACAGAAGTTGTCAGCGGTTCACCAGCCGACAAAGCCGGTTTGAAACCGTGGGATATTATCAGGCGGATTGATGATGTTGATGTTTACAGCACTGACGATGTTGCCGCAGTGATGTCAGAAAAAGCCCCCGGTGATGAAATCCTGGTCACCGTCTACCGTAGTGGAGAAATCCATCTCATTCCTGTTACTCTCGGCAATATGCCGGAGGAACTCCGTACAAACCGCTGATAAAAAGACCCCCTGCACTTTATTGTGCAGGGGGTTTTACTGTCACTAATCGTCTGACTCAAGGCCTGCGGGTAATTTCCACCTCAAGATAATCCATTACTCCCCCAATTGGGACATAAGGCTTGCGCACCCGCACTACTACTTTATCGAGATCGTATGCTGACAGAATCTCATCAGCAATCGTCTCTGCCAGGACTTCAGGAAGGAGGAATTCCTGTTCTTCTACGATGTCTTTGATTATGGTGTAGGCATCGATGTAGTTGAAGGCTAGTTCCGGATCATCGCCACCATAGCGCAGATCGGTGTACACCTCTAAATCAACCTCAAACTTCTGCCCCATTTCCTTCTCAGCGGCATAGGCCCCATGATATCCATAGAACACCATGTTCTTGAGAACTAAGCGATCAGACATCGTAAAAGACCTCCTTCGCTACTCCATCCCGATAATCGGTTCATTAGTGGGCTTGAGGCCCCGTATACGATTAACTTCTTTCTCTATATATGCTCCCGATTCCTCTTCGGTTACTACTTCTCCTAGAGGACGGCCTTCCATAATAGCCTCAAACTCCTCTTTTTCAAGGGTTTCTCTCTCAAGGAGTGCCTGGGCCACCGCATCCAGCTTTTCTCGATGCTGGGTGAGGATTTCTACTGCTCGCTTGTGACTGGTTTCCACAATGCTGCGGACTTCTTCATCAATTGCTGCTGCAACTTCTTCACTGTAGTTGCGCTCCCGAGAAATATCCCGGCCGAGAAATACCAGGTCTTCCCCATTGGGGCGGCCAAAGGTTAGAGGCCCGAGCTTATCGCTCATTCCCCATTCCATAACCATCTTGCGGGCAATGCGTGTTACCCGTTCGAGGTCATTCTGAGCGCCAGTGCTGATCTCGCCTATGGCGATTTCCTCAGCGGCCCGGCCAGCCAAGAGATCTACCAGATCATCGAGAAGCTTGGTCTTCGTCATAACATAGCGTTCTTCTTCAGGAAGAGTCATGGTGTACCCGCCAGCTGAACCACGTCCAATGATGGTGACTTTATGCACCGGATCAGCATGAGGTAGGAAGTACGCTGCTACAGCGTGCCCTGCTTCGTGGTAGGCAAAAACGGTACGATCCTCTTCGGTGAGAACACGGTTCTTCTTAGCGGGCCCCATCAGAACCCGGTCAATCGCTTCTTCTATATCAGACATTAGTATCTGCTTGCGCCCTGCCCGAGCGGCCAGAATTGCCGACTCATTCAGGAGGTTTGCCAGATCTGCACCTGCAAATCCAGGAGTGCGGCGGGCAATCACATCAAGATCCACTTCTGAAGCCAAGGGCTTGTTGCGGCTGTGAATCTTCAAGATAGCCTTCCGTCCCTGTATGTCCGGGCGATCCACGACTACTTTGCGGTCAAAACGCCCAGGCCGGAGAAGTGCTGGGTCTAGGACATCAGCCCGGTTGGTGGCGGCCATGACAATGATACCACTGTTGGTTTCGAAACCATCCATCTCTACCAACATTTGATTGAGCGTCTGCTCCCGCTCATCGTGCCCGCCGCCAAGGCCTGCACCACGCTGACGGCCAACCGCATCAAGTTCGTCAATAAAAACAAGACAGGGTGCATTCTTCTTCGCTTCATCGAAAAGGTCGCGCACACGGGAAGCACCCACACCAACGAACATCTCAACGAACTCAGAACCACTAATGCTGAAGAATGGAACTCCCGCCTCTCCCGCTACTGCACGAGCGAGGAGCGTCTTACCTGTTCCAGGAGGCCCTACCAGTAGGACTCCCTTCGGAATCTTAGCACCCACTTCGCTGAACTTCTTGGGATGCTTTAAGAACTCCACAATCTCAACGAGCTCTTGTTTTGCTTCATCTACACCAGCTACATCATCGAAGGTAACCCGGGGTTTGTCTTCGGTGATCAGTCTAGCCCGGCTCTTACCAAACGATAGGGCACGATTGTTGCCGCCCTGCATCTGATTCATAATGAACAGCCACACAAAAGCTAATACGACAATAAATATGATATTGGGAATTAACGCCACCCACCAGGGCGTGGTCGGGGGCGGTTCGGCAGCGATCTGCGCATTCCCTTCTAAGCGATCGGCAATATCAGACATTTTGCCCATAGGCACTATCGAAACAAAGGGAGTCCCGTCCCTGAGGACGCCGCTGATTTGTTGATCGCCGATCATCCGAACAGATGCCACCTGGTTTTGGTCAATGAGACGCAGCAGCTCAGAATAGTAAAGTTCCCGCTCATAGGCACGGGGTGAATACATGCTGCTGGCCAAGGTGACCACGATGATGGCGATTAACAAATAGAGGCTGATGCCTCGCAAAAATCTGTTCAAAACTCTATCCTCCCCTCCAATAACGGAGCGTGTTACCATACTTGTTTACATACTCATGCATTTTCTAATTATAGCACAGCAGGGTCAATGTGACAATGATCTATCCCGGCCGGCAGGTAATGCGCACCACCTGATGAGAGCGATCGGAAAGGCGTCCTTTCTCAGCGCGCCTTACCTCTGGAATCCATAAAATATCCTGCTGATCCGTAATCAATGGCAGGGAGTCTCGCAGCCAGCGAGGCACATGCTCCTCAATCATCAAACGGCTGACCTTCTTTGCTGACGCGCCACCAAAGGGAAGCATGCGGTCACCCGCCTGTCGGGGCCGCACTACAAGCGGAAAGGCCAAAGCATCTCTGTCGAAGTCCTCACTGTGCGGGCTGCGCTCAGGAAGCTCATTGTAGTCAAAGATATCGGCAGTTAAAATCCACTCTCCAACCACGACTTCACCAGGGACTGGCAGTATCTGCGCGGTCCATTCAGGTTCAGCATATTCTCCTACATAGATATAATTCGCCGTACCAGCAACAATTGTTTGGGGCAGTTCTAACTGAAAAGCACCACCGGAATCAATCAATGCGCGCCAGTCTTCAATATGGGTAAAGTCAATCCGGCGCAGGTCTCCCTTATACATGGCGATCAATCTGCGCAGGACGCGGCGCTGGATGGCAAGCGGCAGCCCCATGAAAACGGAACGGGGGAAGAGGATCTGCCCACTCCAGCATCGGCTGTGCTTTTCACAGACATCCAGAGTCTGCTTGTCAAGTTCCTCATCTTCTACTCTGACCAACTCGCTCAAGCTGAGAAGATGACGCCGGATTCCTTGATTGTACTCACGCTCTAAAAGGGGAATTAATTCATACCGGATGCGGTTCCGGAAGTGAGAAGTATCTAGATTGCTCTGGTCTAAAGCAAAGGGAACAGACCAAGCGTGGCAGTAGTCAACCAGATCTTCCTTCGGTATTGTCAACAACGGGCGGATATATATACCGCGCTTTGGCAGCATACCTTTCAGCCCTGCCAGCCCCGTTCCGCGAAGCAGGTTCATCAGCACGGTCTCTGCTTGATCGTCAGCGTGATGCCCTAGTGCGATACGTCCATAGCCCTGGGATGCAGCGAAATCCTGCAGAAGCCTATAGCGAATGGTGCGTGCGCCATGAAGCTTAGACTGTTGTACGGATCTGGCAAAAGCAGCTACATCATACTCGCAGACTTCTACGGGAATTCCCAGCGACTCACAGTAAGAACGCACCATCTCTGCTTCTTGACGTGCTTCTTTTCGAAAACCGTGATTGAGATGCCAGACTCCAATCCGTTCAGGATTCCAGCGATAAAAAAGATGAAGGAGAGCCATCGAATCTGGCCCCCCACTCACCGCAAGCAAAACACGCTGGCCTTCGCCAACCATATTATATTCATCTAGATTATGAATAAACTCAGGAAAGAGATCGCAGTGTCTCTTCACTAAGATGTCCTCCTGTAAACCTCGATTTCTTCTTCTACGCGCACCAGTTTAGCCACTACAACGGTCATGTCATCTTCAACCTGCCCATGAGCAGCGTTGATGCTGCGGCTGAGAATCTGCCGAGCCATATTTGACAGATCATGCGAATGGTCGATGCGCTGCAGCATACGGGAAACCCATTCTTCTTTGCGTTCGATGTGCCGCCGAGCTTCAAGCACACCGTCGGTAACCATAATCAGTATTTCTCCTTCTTTGAGCAATCTCCTATCGCGTTCAACTTCAATCTGTGAAAGAATACCAACTGGGAGACACTGATTCTGGATAATTTCAACTTCTCGGCCCCGTTTGATAAAGCTTGGGGCCGCACCAATCTTCACGAAGTCAAGCCTACCTGTATATAGGTCTACAACCACGAGATCAATTGTGACAAATATTTCATCGCGGCTTCTGAGCAGGAG
>JAAYMS010000154.1 GCA_012521295.1 Bacillota bacterium | reverse complement strand
GTCTGCTAATCCCTGTACCCCGTCCTCCTGATAGAAAGTACGCATGTTCTTCCCAAGGCGAATTTGCTCCAAAGGAAGCTCAATTATCTGCGTATTCATCAAGGTCCCCCCTATTTCTTTCTAAGCGCACGCCAGAAGAACCAAAACCGCTCCTTTTTCTGATAAGGTTGCGCTTCCGCTGCCGGAAGCGGCTTACCATGAATTATTAGTTCGGGATTACCTTGCACCAACTGCATCGTTTTCTCAGTGCCTATCAGTTTTTCTACTTCGACGTATGCCTTATGGAGATTCATTCCCCGACGGGAAACGGCATGTCCATCACTGGCTAGTAAGTGCACCATGTTATGGTCAAGCAGTATCTTGGCGGTCTCTTGGATTTTCTGCCCAAAGCGTCCTAGGATACTGCCCGAGTTCATCTGAATGAGACAACCAATATCAATCCACTGAAGGATCAGATTAGGATCTCGTACAACAGCCAAGTATCTTTCAGGATGAGCGATGATCGGGGTGATACCTTTTGTCTGAAGGCTAAAGACTACCTGTTCGAAATACATTGGTACCTGCTGTAGAGGAAGCTCGATCAGACAGTACTTCCCATTAGCCGCATACGTCGGAATGAGGTTCTGCGGCATTTCTAAGATCTCAATATCAATGAACAGTTCACTGCCTGGGATTACCTTAACCTCTATGCCGGCCTTATCAATCTCCTGCTGGAGCTCCGCTGTCAAAGCCTGAATTCTTTCCCAATTGGGTATTTGGAAAAAATGAGGCGTAGCAGCAACCACGTTTATTCCATTAGCTAAGGCCGTCCGTGCCATATCCAAGGCTTCTGTCAAGTCCTCTGCCCCGTCATCAACCCCCGGCAAGATATGCGTGTGTAGATCAATCATCGCGAGCTCCTGCCGACTCACCATAGTAATAGTAGTAATACTGGTATTCCTTCTGATCCTCTGGATTTAGCCGGTTCAGAACCACTCCGAGAATATTCGCTTGAGCCTGCTGCAGAAGAGACTTGGCCTGAAGGGCCAGTTCCTTCGGTGTCTCCCCCGCTGCGACTGTAAGCAGTACTCCATCTGCCAAGGGAGACAGGATTTGGGCATCGGTAACTGCTACTACTGGCGGGGCATCAAGGAGCACCATATCGTACTGACTTTTAACTTTCGCCACAAACTCCTTCATTGCATTTGACCCGAGGATTTCTGATGGATTCGGCGGGATTGGGCCCGCAGGGATTACTGTCAGGTTAGGAAGCCCAGGATCCATCATGACTTGCTCAATCCCTGCCTCACCTACCAGATGGGAAGTTAGGCCAAGGCCATTGTGCATGCCAAAAATCCTATGGACATTAGGCCGCCGCAAGTCGCAGTCAACCAAGAGGGTGTTTTGCCCTGACTGAGCAAAGGCTATCGCTAGGTTGGCCATTACGGTAGACTTACCCTCTCCGGGCCCGGTGCTCGTCATTAAGATGGTCTTCAGTGGCTTGTCAGGGCTAGCAAACTGAAGATTAGTCCTCAGTGTGCGGAATGCTTCTGAACCAACTGATTTAGGGTCCTTGTGAACCACAAGGTGATTACCATTGCTATGTGCCATGCCTCTTCACATCCTCACTATCGACGCCTTAATCGCTTGCCGACATCGTTGCCTACAACTCGTGTAAGATCCGGAATCTGACCCAACACAGGCAGTTCTAGTATCTTCTCTACGTCCTCTTTTGTCTTGACAGTGTTGTCAATGAAGGCCATGAGGAACGCCAGGCCTACCCCGACAAAGATTCCCAGGACACCTGCAATAGCGATGTTAAGCTTCACTCTAGGCTTTACAGGAACCTCTGGTAAAAGTGCATAGTCAATAACTTGGACACTCGCAGTCTGCATTGCCTCTGCAATACGAGTCTCCTCATTGCGCTGCATCAGCATGATATAGATTTCCTCTAATACCTTCGCGTCGCGCATCAGGCGTGCCAGTTCTAGCTCCTTAGCAGGCAGCTTGCTTAGCTCGGCTTCAGCGACATCCAAAACGACCCTAAGAGCCTGCTCACGCGAGTTAAGGGCCATCAGCTCTACCTCGAGCGATACTAGAGAACCATATAGTTCTTCATAGATGGGATTACGACTGCGAGTCTCAGTGCTGATAATACGATCTACCTGCTGTGACAGCTTTCTGCGTACATCTTCAATCTCAGCATTTAGTGCTAAGATCTCAGGATGATTACTGGTGTATCTCTCTTTAGCTCCCGAAAGTCGGATTTCTAAATCAGCTAGCCGAGTTTGGTACTCCATTACCAACGGGTTGTTGGCAATAGTCGTTGTGGAGAGAAGCGTTTCGTCCTGTTTCTCAAGTTGAGAACGAACCTGCGACGAACGCTCCAGAATTTCAGAACGAGTAATCTGCACTTCTGCCAACTGCGCCTCTAGAGCAGCTATCTGCTCGAGTTTGGCCACTGTCTCGGTAGTCGGTGCCAAGGCACGTTCTGTCTCCCGATAGGTACGCAGTAGCTCTTCCGCTTCGATCAGATCAGCTGACACTGTGGCCAGCTGGTTTTCGATAAACTCTCGAGCGCTGCGCATCTCTTCCCGGCGAGTGTCTCGATTCCAGTTGATGAACTCGTCGGTCAGCGTGTTTACAAACATCTGAGCTTCGAGCGGATCAGTCGACTGGAAGCTTACCCGCAGGATATCAGTCCCCTGGACCGTTTGAATGGTCAAACGGTCCATAATTTCCTTTTGGGTTACTTCTTCCATACCCATGCGAGCCTTAACCTGATCTAGGATCCTTCGGCTCTTCAAGATTTCTACGTAGTTCTGAACAGCGTTCCGGGGTAGTCCACCCATTGATGTAAAAAGGAGGGCTTCGGCTGATGATCCCTGTTCTTGGACCATAATAGTAGTGGTGGCTTCATACACCGGTTCCATCGTCAGACTGATTACTGCAGCTGCAACCACTGCTATCGCAAAGACGGCAAGAATCAACCATCTGCGCCGAACGATTATTTGCCAGTATTCAAGCAGATCCATTTCTTCCATTTCCATCGCAAACCACCACCTATCTTAGAATCCTAGTAAGTCCTTGAATGTCTT
>JAAYMS010000153.1 GCA_012521295.1 Bacillota bacterium | reverse complement strand
TTGGCGAACTGCTGAACATCTACTTCAACTCGGTTGGTGGAAATGCCACATTCTTGTTGAATGTACCGCCTGATAAGCGGGGGCTAATTCACGAGAACGATGCCGCTCGGCTGAAGGAAATGGGAGACTATCTCAGCCGCCTGTTTGAAGAGAACCTTGCTGAAGGAGCGGTCTTTAAACCTTCTGTTACTGCACCAGGTTATGAAGACTCCGAGTCTTACTGGCGGGCCCCCGATAGTGTGGAGCAGGCTGAAATTGAGATCGATTTGGGCGAGGAAAAGCAGTTTGATACAGTAGTATTAGGTGAAGCGATCGAGATTGGTCAGAGAATCGAACGCTTTACCTTAAGCGCCCTCCAAGATGGTGAGTGGCAGGAAATCTACTCTGGAACGGTCGTTGGGTACAAGAAGATTGGGCGTTTTGATCCGGTAACGGCAAGACATTTGCGCCTATCCATTACTGAATCGCGTTATTTCGCAACACTGAAACAGTTCGAGTTATATCTTAGACCCGAAAACAGGTAGTTGAACTACAGCTAAACAATGCACATCACAATGCCGATACTAGGACTGCAGTCCGCGTAAAATCTCAAGTCTTGTCGAATAGTATAACAAGGCACATTATGCCAAAGAGAGGTGGAGAGATGAAGCGGGTAGTTTATGGTGCCGTCCTGGTAGCGGCATTGTTGTTTTTGGTGGGATGTACGGTTAGGATTACGACAAATGGTGCGCTTGAGGGTGAGGTGCTTTATGCTGACAATAACTCGCCAGTGGTGGGAGCCTATGTTTACGTTGGGGGCCGGTTTAAGATTGCAGATTCAAATGGGTATTTTAGGATAGATAATTTGCCAGCTGACAGTTACTATATCGAGGTAGAATACCCCAGTTTCGTCAATCCGATACGAGAACCGGTGGTTATTCAAGCAGGGAAAACAACGTATCTGCTAGAGAAGGATGCCCTAGTGGGGGTGAGAGATACATCGCCTACTACCGGGGAACTGCGGGGTTACGCTTATATACCACGGCCTATTTCGACCCAAGCTTTCGGTGCAGATGATGTCGAAGTCGTATTTAGTATGGAACCTCTGTCGGACAGATATGAGCCCCTGAAGGGAGCTAAGGTTACTCTTGATAAAGGCCCTTATTCGACTACTACAGGCAGCGATGGATGGTTCCGTATACAAGGCATTAGTCCTGATGACTATATCGTTACGGTTACTCACGATAAGCTGAGAAGACCGGCAAAGGCCGAGGTTAAAATCCGTCGTGGTGAAGTAACATACATCACAAATTCGAAATCCATTTACGGCGGAATCGGTTATTACATTGTAGTAGGAATTTCGGAGTATCAGTACCTAGATGATGTTGTCGATAACCGAAACGCTGGTCCAGCTGCAGATGCAGAACTAATTTATAATCGATTCTATAGAAGCCCGTGGGCAGGCTACATTTGGAAGATGACAAATTCAGAGGCTACGAAAAAGGCTATTCTAGGGGCCATTGCAGAAGCAGCTATGGCAGCACGGAGTTCACTATCGAAGGATGACTATCTTGTCTTTTACTTCTCAGGCCGTTCGCAGTCAGATCGCATTTCTCCATACGATGAGAGGCATGACTGGACCAATACCATAACAGATCTCGAGCTGAGCGAGGCATTTGCGGAATTTCCGGGAGAGGTTATTGTGCTCCTAGATGGAGTAGAATCAGGTTCGTTAGCGGACGGAATTCCACTGGACCCTGGCGAGCTTCGAGACCAGATGTTTGTGCCGCTTGCCTTAGGTAATAATACCGATTACACGGTCATTGCTTCTTCGTTCCCCGATGAGACCGCTAATGTACGGAATACATGGCCTTACTATAGTGTATTCAGCTATTATGTAGACCAAGGACTCGAAGGTCCAGCAGATGGCTATAGGGGCGTTGGTGAGAAAGACGGAATAATCACTGACATAGAGCTCTATGAGTATCTGTATAAGAAGATGTATGATGAGTACTTCGGTGCTCCGAAGGACAAGAAGCATACACCCTTTATCTATCCAGAAGCAGGAAGGAATACTCCGGTATATCAGTACAAATAATTAGGAGGCGCTAGGTATGCGGAAGTTATTAACGGCTCTGGTGTTGTTACTATTGATTAGTGGAACCGCATTTGCCATCCAACCACGCGAGGTCTATTTGGGTAATTTAACGGCCATTGCTTGGTTAGAAGGAGAGACGACGCTAAACGTTGCCATCGCTAATGAGTCTAACGCAAGGACTGTGGTGAGCATATCAACAGAGACTTGGGACACTCGCTGGCGTCCCATCTTCGCATCGCGGAGAATTACAGTCCCTGCTCGCAGCATCGTTGTTGAAACATTCCGGATCGAACGACCCAGACGCGGTGAAACAATCGAGGTTATTCTCAGCGACCTGCGCAGAGACGTTGTAGTGCCTGTACAAGAATCTGGTATTTACCAAATAGACTCATATATTGTGCCGGCCAATACCCAGCTGGAGGTCGGAGTAGATCTTAAGTCGATCTTTTCAGATTCTCGAGTAAAACGACTGGTACTAGACGAGTTCTTCTATTCTACAGGCGCACCCAGCCGAGGCCGCATCCAAGTTAAGTCCTTTGAGGGTGGCTGGAAATATATACCCAGCCGGAATAGCGTCGAGTACGTAGAACCCGAGATGATCCTCAGCATGCGTACGCCTCAGACAAACGGATTGGTCGCACTCACGTTCAGCATTACGAAGGTCATCGATGGA
>JAAYMS010000152.1 GCA_012521295.1 Bacillota bacterium | reverse complement strand
CTGCCATCGGCGATGACGGTGTAATCGGGTAAATCGCTGCAACCTCTGTAAAAGCATAGGCTATGTGGGCCGCAGCCTCGTTACCATCGATGGTTACAATCCTGCCCATCAAGAACCCCCCATTTACAAGTGTTTTTCTCCCCATATTATCTGGAATTTTGCGGTTCTCATACCAAGTGTGAGTATTCGAAAGGTGATTTTGGCTCAGACTAACGCCATGGGAGGTGTGGCAGAAATGCACAATACTGGATGGTTACTGATCTTCAAGTTTGCCATTTCATTTGTGAGCGGGTTGCTTACCCTCGCCCTCTTTGATGACAACACATGGTACGCGGTATTGGGGTGGTCTCTAGCCGCAGCGATCATTAATGTCCTGATAGGTGAGCTCATTCTTCGGCCCAGCACTGGGAACACCATCGTCTCTGTGGCAGACGGAGTCTTAGGAGCTATCTCGGCATGGGTGTTTGGTGCGCTGTTTACCTGGTTCCGCACCACTGGTGCCACCCTCGTCGCCTTGGCAGCATTGATTGCGATCATCGAGTATTTCTTCCAGCCCGCCCTTTTGAAGGTACAGACAGAACCACAATAAAAAACCTCGGCAGCTACAGCCGAGGACTTTCCTGCATCTTTACATCGTACAGCCCTGCCAGTTTGGGAGAGCGATCCATTAGTACGCCGATGGCAGCCATTCCCCCCGAGCATATCAGGAAGAGCACGTGGGGTGCAAACCTGTCAACAGCCGGCCCAAAGGCTCCAAGAGCAACAGGGACCAGCATGGTCACTAAGCCATCGATCAAGCCGAATACCCTTCCGCGGAACTTATCAGGAATTGTCTCCTGCAGCATTACCTGCAGGGGCACGTTCACTAATACATTTAGAACCCCGATTAGGAAAGCCGGGACCAAAAGGCTTCCTAGAAGTGTCACTTCAGACAGCTGTTGGTAAACCACCGGCATGGCGGCTACCCCGATCAGCATTCCACCTAGACCCTGGCCAATTACGCCTCCAACCAACAACCGTTCTTTACTGATCCGCTGAGTTAGAGCTCCAACAAAGAAGGTCCCTATTAAGAGGCCGGCAGGCACAGCCGACTTCACTAAGCCATAGTGCTCGGCAGACATCTGCAGTACTTCTTTCCCGAAATAGGGCATGATGATGCTCATGATCGGAGCCGCAATGAAGTTCAGCGCGATAGCGTACCCTATCATCCCTCGCAGGCTGGAGTTCTGCCAAACATAGGTGAAGCCATCCCTGAAGTTGACCCCATAGGCCCGGACCTGTTCCCAACCCCGCTGGGAGGTACCAAGCTCCTGCTTGGGAAAGCGAATGAACATCTCCGACAGAGCAGAAAGGAGGAAACAGATGCCGGTAATGATGAAAACACCCGTGTAGCCTACTAAAGCTAAGAGTAAAGCACCTAACGCAGGGCCGATGATCCCCGTCGCACTACGGGAGAAGTTGTTGCGGGCATTGGCAGCGGTAAGCTCCTCTCGCTTCACCATTCCTGGAATGGCAGCGGAAATAGCTGGACCAAATAGAACACCGCAGATAGAAAAGGCAATCGTAGCAGCGTACAGCATCGCTAGAGATAGATGCCCCGCAGCATGCACCGCTCCCAAAGCCAAAAGCACAAGACCGCGCACAATATCAGTAATGACCACAATCGACTTGCGGTTCCACATATCAGCGAGTACCCCGGCCAGAGGAGCCAAGACTACACCCGGAATAGACGAGACCAGCAGCAGAGTACCAAGGGCCGTACCCGAACCCGTTAAGTCCAATACCAACCAGGTAAGGGCGAAATAGAGGATTCCATCACCGACTTGAGATGCCAACCGGCCCATAAACAAGAGGCCATAGTCACGATTGATAAACAGCTTCTGCAGCAAAGCTCTCAACCTTTCTGTCCTAGACTTAACCCCATGATAGCAAGTCTAGAACCTATCCGTTGAGAGCCTGGAGTTGGGAATAGTCTCCGCCCTAAGACGGATTCTGCCAGGTTACATACTCTGCAGAAGTGCCAGCACAACCTCTTCACTAACTTCTGCTGGCGAAAGCCCATCTGTGGACACGCGCACATCGGCAGCCTCATTGTAGAGCTGCTCACGCTGCGCCAAGAGATAAGCGATGGCTTCGATTGTGGGTTTGCCGCCCAAAAGAGGTCGATGGGCTTGGTGTTTGACGCGCTCTAGAATCGTTAATGGAGAAGCAGTTAACAGCACTAGGCGTGAACTTCGTTTCAGGGCCTGCCGGTTCTCTTCGCGGAGAATGGTACCGCCACCGCACGCGATTACAAGATAATCCGCCTGGCTTACTTCTTCGACCAGCTCTCTTTCTAGAGTTCGGAAGTACGATTCGCCATCCTCGGCAAAGATTTGAGGAATACTGCGCCCGTGGCGCCGTTCGATTTCTTCGTCTAAATCAATATAGCCCCGCCCCAAAGCCTGGGCCAGAAGTGGCGCCACAGTTGATTTTCCTGTACCCATAAAGCCGATCAGAGCAATATTATACGGGAACAATGCCCGAGATTGCCGGCCGCGGCTGATGCGCATAATCTCAGTGAACAGAGCCTTGGTGTCACCGCTGTACCGGCCTAGAATCTCCGCCTCACGAGCGGGATCATAGATAGGCATCTTGTGCTCCTTCTTGTAGCGCGCTACCTCATCTATCAGTTCCAGGCGTCTCTGGAACGCTTCAGCAATGGCTTTATCACAAAAACTGATCTGCTCCCGCAGCTCCTTTAGGTCCATTCTCTCACACCTTTCCCGGATACAGCACAGCCTCCAAATGCCTTTCAACTTCATCGATACTCAACAGAACTTCCTCCACCTGGCCCATAGCTCGGGGCAGCATGAAGGAAATCCTATCCGCTCGATTCTTTTTATCCCGCAGCAGGGCCTGCTTCACTTCTGTTAAAGACAGATCAGATGGAACCACCGGTAAACCAATCAGTTGACATGCTCCTTCAATCTCTGCCAACTGCTGCCTGTCTAAGAGGCCTAATCGATACGAAAGCCGCGCTTCGGCAGCCAACCCAAAAAGAACGGCTTCACCATGCGTAAAGGCTCTGAAGCTGGTGGCCGTCTCGAGAGCGTGACCGATGGTATGCCCCGCATTTAACTGCTTGCGCAGCCCCTGATCCCACTCATCAGCACTTACAATTTCTGCTTTGATGGTGCAGCAGCGGACAATGATCTGGCTTAGGCTTTCATGAGGAGCAGTAAAGATCATCTCTCCACCTGCCCGGAGAATATCCAGCAGTTCTGGTGCAGCCATGACTGCATACTTCACCACTTCTCCCAAACCGCTAACCAGATCGGCTCGCGAGAGAGTCTGCAGTACTTCTGGATTGATCAGCACTACTTCAGGCTGATGGAATGCTCCAATCAAATTCTTCCCTGCCGGTAAATCGATGGCTGTCTTGCCCCCAATAGCACTGTCGATCTGGGCAAGAAGGGTCGTCGGAACCTGGATATAGGGAATCCCCCGCATATAGATGGCAGCGCAGAATCCAGCTAAGTCACCTACTACTCCCCCACCAAGAGCAATCACGGCTGAGGAACGGGTGAGCCCCAGAGCCAGCATCTCTTGAATGACCTTTTCAGCTGAAGCCCAGGACTTAGAAGTCTCTCCGGGTTCTGTTACGATCTTCGGAAAGGCGATCCTGCCGCCATAGAGGCGGCCGACATTGCGGTCTGTAATGACCACCACCCGGTCATACCTCTCCGCGTACTTGTCAAGCTGCTGCCATGCGTCTCGTCCGATGAGAATATCGCACTTTTTTTGCCCTAGCGTGACTGGAATTCTGACCATCGTTTCTCCAACTCCTCCAAGGTGTCTGAACCAAAGACCCTGAGAAACTCTTGGGCAATCACAGTCAGGGCGGTCATTTCACCAACCACTGCCGCTGCGGGGACTGCACAGGTATCGCTCCGTTCCACGCTGGCACTGCCGGGTTTACTGGTCACTAGATCTACCGATCGCAGAGGCTTCATCAATGTGGGTATAGGCTTCATGGCAGCCCGAAGGACAATCACCTCGCCATTTGAGATGCCTCCCTCAATCCCACCAGCCCGATTGGTTGTGCGGTAATACCCGCGTCCTGGTTCATAAAACAGCTCATCATGCATCTTGGAACCAGGTGTTTCTGCGGCAGCAAAACCTGCACCTACTTCGACACCCTTGATACCAGGAATGCTCATCAACGCACCTGCCAGCTTTCCGTCCAAGCGCCTGTCCCAATGCACATAACTGCCCAGGCCCACAGGCACGCCTTTGATCTGAATCTCAAAAACGCCGCCTAACGAATCGCCCTGTTCCTTAGCTGCGTCAATTTCGCGCATCATTGTTTCAGAGACCGTTGGATCAATGCAGCGCACAGGTGACTCCTCAGCTCGGATAAGCTCCGCAAACGGCCAAGGGCCGCCCGTAAGAGATACCCTTCCAATACGAACTACATGCACCGCGGAAATGATGCCAAACCTCTGCAGCAGCTGTTTCGCCAAACTCCCCACTGCCACTCGCATTGCCGTTTCTCTCGCACTGCTCCGCTCCAACACATGCCGAACATCTTGAAATCTATACTTTATGGCGCCGGCAAAATCAGCATGTCCTGGGCGGGGGAGGGTCAGGGGTTGATGCTCTCGTTCCGCCCAGTTGGCATGGTCTCGGTTGATGATCTGTAAAGTAATGGGACTGCCGAGGGTAACGCCGTTCCAAAGACCGGTGAGAATCTGCACCTCATCTCTTTCAATCTGCATGCGCCCTCCCCGTCCGTAACCCTGCTGGCGCCGTGCCAAATCCCGATTGATAGCCTCGATATCCACACGAAAACCTGCGGGAAAGCCTTCAACTATGCCCACCAAACACGGCCCATGGGATTCTCCCGCTGTGAGAAAACGCATCAATGCACCTCCCCCAGTAAACTGCGGAGTGTTTCATCAAAGTCTGGATACGAAATCGATACACAGTCTGTATTCTCGACGGTAATTGGTGCATCTGCCACTGCAGCCAAAACCAATAGGCTCATCGCGATGCGGTGATCGCAACGGCTGTCTAGGTGAGCTGCATGAAACCGAGCCGGGCCTGTAATGCTCAACCCGTCCGGAAGTTCCTCGACAGTTACTCCAGCCTTACTCAACTCCTCGGCTAAAGCTTTAATCCGATCCGTTTCCTTCACTCTGAGTTCAGCAGCATCCCTAATCAAAGTTGTACCGCGTGCGAGACTTGCAGTCACAGCTAAGATGGGTAGTTCATCAATAACGCGGGGAATAAGCTTCCCGTCAATTACTGTTCCCTCTAGTTCGCGTCCACGGACAACGATCCGCCCCACTGGTTCACCGGCCAAGTCATGCTCATAAAGAACTTCGATGTCAG
>JAAYMS010000002.1 GCA_012521295.1 Bacillota bacterium | reverse complement strand
GCTGAACGGCGCTGCGCCCCTGGCGAACGGCTCGGAGTGCCGCTTCGTTAATGATGTTGGCTAGATCGGCACCTGATGCGCCTGCTGTCGCCCGAGCAATGGGAGCAAAATCGATCGGGCCTTCGGTCTTGATCTTCTTGGCATGAACTTTCAGAATTGCAATCCGCCCCGCAAGATCGGGGAGCTCTACCGGGATACGCCGATCAAATCGGCCTGGCCTGAGGAGTGCTGGATCGAGCGATTCAGGCCTGTTGGTGGCGGCCAAGAGGACAACACCTTTGCGGCTGTCGAAGCCATCCATTTCAGTTAGGAGCTGGTTGAGCGTCTGTTCCCTTTCATCGTGGCTGCCGAACCCGCCATCGCCGCGTTTTTTCCCGATTGTATCAATTTCATCAATAAAGATGATGCACGGCGCCTTTTCTTCGGCTTGCTTAAAGAGGTCCCGTACTTTGGCAGCTCCCAGGCCGACGAACATCTCTACAAACTCTGAACCCGAGATAGAGAAGAAGGGTACATTAGCCTCACCAGCGACGGCTTTAGCGAGGAGCGTTTTGCCTGTACCTGGAGGGCCCACCAGAAGTGCGCCCTTAGGCAGCCGGGCACCTATGTCTGCATAGCGTTCGGGATTGTGCAGGAAGTCTACGATCTCAGTGAGTGCTTCTTTGGCCTCGTCTTGGCCGGCAACATCGTCAAACGTGATGCCCGTCTCTGCTTTGACGTACACTCGAGCGTTGCTTTTCCCAAAGGCCAGGGCATTGCCCATACGGTTCTGCATCTGCCTCTGGAACAGCTGGCCTAGGCCCACGAATATTAATATGGGGACAATCCAGCTCATCAAGAAGCTGAGTAAAGGGGAGCTAGGATGGGGCAGAACCTTCGAGAAACGGATGTTGCTGTTACTAGCCAACAACCGGTTGACGAGTTCAGGGTCATCCATCGCTCCAGTGACATAAGCCTGTTCAAAGCCCCTCTCATCCCGGGCTGTAAAGACAATGCGTTCGCCGCTGGTGTCTAGTTCGACTTGTTGGACAGAACCTGCTTCGACCATCCTCAGAAAAGTTGAGTATTCAACTTCAATGAGCCGAGCGCGCATAAACATTGGAAAGACGAACGCGTTAAATAGAAGAATCAGGATCAGCGATGCGACATAGTAGAAAATCAAAGGTTTTCTTGGGTTGGGGGATTCTTCCATATGACTGCCTCCTTTTCACTCTGATTGCCTCAGCATAGCGCTGAGGATTTCTTTGACCTTCTTGTGAGCTGCATAGATCAGTTCAAAGTCTTCTTGTGGCCATGTACTGATAACTCTTTCGTACCGGGATGCAATCTCCTTTTCAAGTAGGTTTAGAATCTCGCGTCCTTCATCGGTCAGCGATATAAACACTACTCGCTCATCGTGACGAGCGCGTTCTCGGGTGACATAGCCGAGCTGTTCAAGCCTTTTGCACATGGTAGAGACGTTGCCACTGCCGGTTCCGAGGTGTTCGCCTAAGTCTCCGACAGTTATTTCTCCAATTGTCTGTAGTTCTACGAGAATCCTGGCCTGAAGCATAGTGAGGCCCAGTTCCTCTACCAAGGGCCGGAACAGACAGTCTAGGCTGGTCCGCAGGTAGCGGACATAATCCCACAGCGTGTTGCGAAATTCACTGAGCTCCATAGTTTCCTCCAATAACATTTATGATACAGAAATAATGTATCATATAAGTTTCTCTTGTCAAGCTCTCTTCTTTTGGAGGAAAATTACCTGGTTCGTAGAAATACGGATAAAAGAAGTTTGATGCTTATAATTAAGGAGGCGACGAGATGCAGCGGAAAATCGGGATTTGGCTGGGTGTATGCTTGCTTGTTGGATTCTTCCTGTGGCCTTATCAAGCTGTGGCTCAGGAAGAGAAACCACTGGTTCCGGATTTTACTCTGATGTCCAACCGTGGTGAGCCTGTCTCCCTTTCCGACCATGCTGGGCGGGTTGTTGTGCTCAACTTCTGGGCGAGCTGGTGCCCACCCTGCCGGGCGGAAATGCCAGAGTTCCAGAAGCTCCACGAAGAGCTGGAGGAAACAGGCGAGGCGGTCCTGCTCATGCTTAATCAAATCGATGGCGTTAGAGAAACGGTGGCCAGCGGCGAGAAGTACCTCAACGACAATGGATTTACGTTTCTCAACCTGCATGACAATGGAACCGTAGGGGGACGGATCTTTGGGCTGCCCGGCATTCCGGTCACCGTTGTCATTGATCCAGACGGCTATATGGATAACTATATCATTGGCCCTGCTAGTTATGCTGCCGTCAAGCGGATGATTGAGGAGGCAAAATGATGTTTGCGCAGGTACTGCCTGAGGTCACGCCTGCGCTGTTTGGTTTGGTTTTTATTGAGGGCCTTCTGGCTTTCTTGTCGCCATGTATACTTCCTCTGCTGCCTGTTTACTTGATGTATCTCGCTGGTAGTGATGCAGAGAAAGTGGACCGCAGGCGCCTACTCACAAATGTGTTGGGCTTTGTGCTGGGCTTTACAGTTGTGTTTGTACTCCTTGGAGCTACAGCCTCGACCGTGGGCAGTCTGCTTGTTGAGTACCGACAACTGCTCATCAGGGTTAGTGGCGTTGTGGTCATCCTGTTCGGCCTAAACTACTTAGAAGTGATCAGAATTGGTTTTCTAAACCGCAGCAGCGGAGTCCAGGCCAAGACTTCTGATTTGGGCTTTGTGTCCAGCCTGGTCTTCGGAGGCGCATTCTCGGCGGCTTGGACACCCTGCTTAGGAGCCTTTCTGGGAACAGCGCTCTTGTTGGCTTCGCACACTCAGACACTGTGGGCGGGGATGGCCCTTCTGTTTATGTTTGGAATCGGGCTCGCCGTACCGTTCATTTTGACAGCTCTTTTGTGGCACCAACTACAGGGCGTGTTAGGATTCGTTAAGCAAAACCTTAAGTACATCCAGCGCATCTCTGGGGGCCTGTTGGTGCTGATTGGGATCTTGATGCTGACTGGGCATCTTCAAATCTTGTTCGGCATGTTCAGCTGACTAGAGAGCGTCTGGGAAAGGAGTATAGAACTTGCAGAAATACGATGTGGCAATAATTGGGGCGGGAATCGTAGGAACAGCGGCCGCTCGCTGGCTGAGCCGTTACGATCTAGATGTTGCCCTCTTGGATAAAGGTAATGATGTATCGATGGGCGCGACGAAGGCGAATAGTGCAATCGTGCACGGCGGCTATGCCGAAAGCGGCTCTACCTTGCGAGGCAGGCTTTGCTATTTGGGCCGACTGCAGTTTAAGAAGCTCGATCAGGAACTCAACTTTGGTTTTCGCGAGTCCGGTTCCTTGGTAGTGACAGCTGAAGATGATCCGGCTCCTCTAGAGCGCCTGTTGGAACAAGGGCAGCTTAATGGCCTAGATGACTTGGAGATCATTAGCCAGGAGCGCCTGCGGGAAATGGAGCCTGCCCTCAACCCTGACTTGAAGTGGGCGCTTTACTGTCGGGGTGCGGGCGTGTGCTCGCCATATGAAATGGCGATTGCCCTGGCTGAAAATGCCATCGCCAACGGAATAAACCTTTTCCTTGAGCATGAGGTTATCGGGATTCGAAAAGAGCAGTCAGGTTTTATCATTGAGACGACCAAAGGAGAGATCTGGAGCCGCTTTGTGATCAATGCCGCAGGAGTCTATGCCGACCACATTGCCCGAATGGTAGGGATCGATGATTTCGAGATCCTACCGCGCAGTGGTCAATACTTGTTGTTTGTGCGCGGCAGCGGAAAGCCAATTAACTCAGTGATCTTCCAGCTTCCGACGGATAAAGGTAAAGGCGTTCTCCTCACATCGACGTATTACGGGAATCTTTTGATCGGCCCCGATGCCAGCGATGATTCTTCGAAAGATGATACTTCGACTGACGTTCAGAGGATTGCTGCTATTTACAGACAGTGTCGTGAGCTGTACGACAAGCTCGATCCTCGGCAGTTTATCAGAAGCTTTACCGGCATTCGCGCTCGGAGCTCTACAAATGACTTCATCATTGAAGAGAGCAGGGTGCCCGGGTTCATCAACGTGGCTGGCATTCAATCGCCAGGGCTGACCGCCGCACCGGCAATTGCCGACATGGTGGTCGATATTCTGAAGAATGCAGGCCTTGAGTTGGTGGAAAAAACGGACTTCAATCCGTACCGGCCTCCGATCATCCAGAAAAAAGAGCTGCGGCCGCGCAG
The DNA here is from genome assembly GCA_012521295.1 of Bacillota bacterium. Classification (GTDB taxonomy): domain Bacteria; phylum Bacillota; class Limnochordia; order Darwinibacteriales; family Darwinibacteriaceae; genus JAAYMS01. The sequence goes on along the minus strand of JAAYMS010000002.1, from coordinate 8,020 downwards.
CGAAATCGAGCCGCTGCTCCACATCCCATCGTCTCCAGAGAAGATCATCTGCCGCTGTGAGCAGGTAACAGAGGGTGAGATCGTGGATGCGCTGCACAGGGGGATCAAGCTGAAGACCATTGATGCGGTCAAACGCCGCACTAGAGCTTCGATGGGCTGGTGCCAAGGCAGCTTCTGCCGTACTCGCATTGCAGAAGTCATGGAAAGAGAGTATGGCGAACCAATTGATCCTTCCTTTGATATTGAACACAGCGGCGTCAGCCGTGTGGAAAGATCAGAACTGATTGAGTTTCTCAACTCGCAGGAGTAACCCATGCTGAGAAAAACGAGCCCTCCGCTTTTGTAAGCTGGAGGGCTCGGGTTTTTTAGAGTGGTTCAAACCGGGCGGTGAAGAACCGCAGTACCGGTGGTTCATAAACCATACGCAGCCCCTTAACCTTGTCTCTTTCTTGATATAGGTCGATGACTGCATCGGCTACGACATCGAGGTGGGCGTAGGTGTAAACCCGGCGTGGAATAGTGAGGCGTACTAGCTCAAGCTTCGGGTAGTGGTGACGGCCTTCTTTATCTCTACCAGCAGACACGATACCCCGTTCCATGCTGCGCACTCCCGATCTGACGTACAGTTCAGCTGCGAGGGTCTGGGCAGGGAAGTGGTCCTGTGGGATGTGGGGATAGAACTTTCTGGCATCAATGAAGACAGCATGACCGCCAGCAGGGCGTACAATGGGTATTCCGGCTTCGTCCAGCATATCCCACAGGTATTGGACCTGACTGAGACGGTGCGTTAAGAAATCATAATCAGCTGCTTCATACAAGCCTCGCGCAAGCGCTTCCATATCGCGGCCGGCCATTCCACCATAGGATGGCATTCCTTCATAAACCACTACGAGGCTTGCTGCCTTTTGATACAGGTCCGGATCGTTGAGAGCCAAGAACCCGCCGATGTTGACGATACCATCTTTCTTGCCAGACATAGTACAGCCATCTGCGTAGCTGAACATCTCTCTCAGGATATCAGGAATGCTCTTGTGTTGGTAACCTGGTTCGCGCTGCTTGATGAAACAGGCGTTCTCAGCACAGCGGGTTGCATCCATGAAAACTTTGATGCCATGGCTGTGTGCCACCTCGGCAACTTCCCTAATGTTGGCCATTGAAACGGGTTGGCCACCAGCCATATTGACTGTTACCGCAAGCGAGATGTATGGGATACGCTCTGCACCAACATCATTAATCAGCTTCTTGAACTTCTCAATATCGACATTTCCTTTGAACGGAAGTTCCGCTTCAGAATCATGGGCTTCGTCGATAATGACGTCCACAAATGTAGCTCCGTTTAACTCTTGGTGGGCCCGTGTGGTGGTGAAATACATATTCCCCGGTACGTAATCGCCGGGCTCGATCATGATCTGGGAGAGAATGTTTTCTGCACCCCGGCCTTGGTGGGTAGGAACTACGTACTTAAAGCCGTAAAGGTCTTGGACTGCTGCCAGGAGATTCTTGAAGTTCTTTGAACCGGCATAGGCTTCGTCGCCCAACATCATGCCTGACCATTGATTGTCGCTCATAGCATTCGTACCACTGTCAGTTAACAGGTCAATGTAGACGTCTTCAGAATCAAGCAGAAAGGTATTATACCCAGCTCGCTTGATGGCCTCTTCTCGCTGTTCTCTGGTAGTCATTTTGATGGGCTCGACCATTTTGATACGATACGGTTCGGCCATGTACTTTCTTTCCACGCCACTACACCCCTTAGTGTAAATGTTCTGTTTATATTATAAACCTATGTTTAAACTGTTTCTAGGGGGAGGTTTGGAATGCTTGCTTTTTTGTTGACGAAGAAAGCTGCAACGCCGCCAAGGCCGATATGGCAGCCAAGCACGCTGCCGATGGTGTTTACAATGAAGTGCTTGTAGCCCAAAGCGTTTTCCAGCATTTCCTTCAGCTGTTCAGCCGTTTCCCCGTCGTCGGCGTGAGTGATTCCGATCAGCTGTTCCACGTGCCCCAAGGAGCGTTCTTTGAGCACATCTACGATCCGCTTTAGGGCAGCTGTCTTTCCTCGAGCCTTCTGCAGTAGGAGCATTTGCCCATCAAGCACGTGTAGGATCGGTTTGACTCTTAAGACGCTCCCCATCACCGCACTGGCCCAACCGATGCGGCCACCGCGATGAAGGTGTCCTAAGTCGTCAACGGTAAATATGTGTTCGACATTATTGTCGGACCGGAGCATTACCCGTTCAACCACTTCGTTGTATTCGGCACCAGCTGCTCCAAGCTGCGCTGCCTCAAGGGCGATCAGGCCCTGCGCAAGAGAGCCGCTCAGCGAATCGCAGATTGTAAGCTGAAAGTTGGGGTAGCGCAGCCGTACCTCTTCCGCAACCATGCGGGCAGTATTGCACGTGCCTGAAAGCTTGGAGGAAAACGCTACGTAGATACAGCGGACGCCTTTCTCAGCATACTTGGTGAAGGTTTCCCAGAAGAACCTTGCTGGGACTTGACTGGTTGTCGGCTTCTTGCCTTCCCGCAGCGCATGGAAGACATCATCAGAATGAATCGTTTTGCCATCGACATACTCTTTACCATCGATGTGTACGATAAATGGTATTATATCAATATTGTGGTTCTGCGCTAGCTGCTGGGGGAGATCACAAGCACTGTCTGTTATTACCTGCAGCATTTTTTCACCTCTCTATCGGTTCTCACCAGACATACTTCTTTACACGAAGAAAGAACCCTTTTGGTTGTCTGGCTGGTATGGGGATGATAGAATAAATACATCAAAAAGGATAGGCGAGGTCATACGATGTATAACGAACTCAAAGAAGCAGTTTTGGCGCGCATTAATGAGCTGCGTTTTGAAAAAGTACATCTACGCCCCTACATCGAGTCTGACCGTATCAGAGAAGAGGTCTTGGATAAGGCTATCGACGAGCTCACTTGGGTGCTTAGTCTACTGTCAGAAATGGAGGATGAGAGTTGAAGCGATTTGCGTTGTCCGTAGTGTTGCTCATGGCTTTGCTGGCTGCGGCTGGCTCGGTCTACGGCTCAGAGGTTTACGAGGGCAAGTTTGTTGTCTATTTGGGTGGTCAAGAAGTTGGATCTGAGGAATTTACTATTTCTGATGGACGCATCGCTACCAGTGGATCGCTTACCGTAATGGGCCAGACTGTGCAGCTGAGCTCCGAACTTAAGGGCGATTCGTATGTCTTAAGTCAAATGGGCATCTCGATAAGAGGGGCCTTTGGGGATGGCTTGTTCAAGGCAGAAGCTGGACCAGTGCAGCTATCTTATGAAGTAACTGAGCCGTATGTCGTTTTGGACAACAATGTTTTTGCCCAATACCAACAGGTCGTCGACTTGGCTGCTGTGGGAGTGCAAGATGTAGCTATTGTTTCTCCAATATTGGTGCTGATGAGTCAAAATCCCGTGATGCCTGGGAAGATCATTCAGGGTGCAAGCTCCCTTTATCAGGTGAGTGGGGAGAATGTACTGCTTGACGAGTCGGGTATCATCTTTGATGGGGCTTTGTACGTTAAGCTTCTGTCGCATGATGGCAGGCTAGTTGTGGTTGATGTTCCTGCTCAGGGAGCTCAAGCCGTGCATCAAGATTATGTGGGCTTGACACCGGTTCTTGCAGGAAACGCAGGGGAACAGGTGGGGCGCAGCGAGGAGTTTATGGTTCCGTCGGGAGATGTCACCTTAGCTGGGACACTTACGCTGCCTGATGGCGATGGGCCGTTCCCTGTCATCCTGCTCAATTCGGGTTCGGGGCCCCAGGACCGAGACGGCAACACGCCGCCTGAATTCATGACCGATATGTTCAAACTGATGGCTGAATACTTCTCGGGCCTGGGTGTGGCTGTGCTGCGCTATGATGAGCGCGGAGTAGGGGAAAGTACAGGCGATTACAATGCAGCCTCACTGCAGGACCTGGTGGATGATGTGCGTGCGTTAGTTAAGTATCTGAAGAACCATCCACAGATCGATGAACAACGCATAGTCATACTCGGGCATAGTGAGGGAGCAGTAATTGCCCCCATCATTGCTGCTGAAGATAGAGAACTGGCCGGTGTTGTGCTCTTAGCCGGGCCTAGTACACCCCTAGATGAGATCATGATCGAGCAACTGGAGTATCAGGCCAGCCTAGATATTATTTCTGAAGCTGAACGTCAGGTTCTAGATTCGCTTCGCCCTATGGTTGAACAGCTGATCGATGACGCAGCTGCGGGTAAAGATGAAAGCGTTCTTCCGTACAACATGGAGTGGCTGCGCCAGCATATGGCGCATGATCCTCGAGAAGCAGTTGGGCGTGTAGAGCAGCCAGTGTTGATCATCCACGGCGAAGATGATGTGAAGGTTCTGCCTTATCACGCCTTGGCGCTGGCTGAGGCGCTCCGTGAGGCAGGAAATGACAATGTGGAAGTCCACATGCTGCCTAAGACAACCCATTATTTTACACTCTTTCCAATTGACAATCCAGCCTATGATGCTACCAATCCATGGAAGCTGGAGCCAAGCCTGTTTGAGCTGATTGGGAATTGGCTGCGGGCTACTGTGCTAGACTGACCATCTGCAACTTTGCTTGTCTGCGAAACTCACTGGGAGTAACCCCGGTGAGTTTTTTAAATACCCGAGCGTAGTAGTTCTGGCTGGTAAAGCCATGCTGAAGTGCGATATTTAGAATAGGTTCATCCGTTTCTCGCAGTGCCTGCTTACTTGCTTCTACGCGAAAACGGTTGACAAACTCGATAAACGTTTCACCCATTTCACTACGGAAGACATTGGCCAGATAGCATTTGTTGATACCAAGATACTCAGCCATGCTCTCTAGACTGAGCGGTTCGCTGTAATGCTGATGAACATAGCGGACGGCGCGCCTTACATGCAGATTTGCAGGAAACTGCAGCGACGTCGTTAGGCCAGTCCCTTCAATGCTGCGAAGCAGTTCAATTAAATAGTGGACACAGGTCTGGAGATGCGTCTTGGAAAAAGGGCCAATAATGTACATCCCCTGCATAAAAGAACCCTTCACTAATGGGACAGCAATCACCTGCAGGTCTTCGTGGCCTTCCACCGGGATGGCAATATGGTCCATACGTAGTTTAGTGCCAGATGTAAACTGCATGATTTGGGTAGGAATTTGCTGCAGAACATTAACCGCCAGAGCGTGTGGCAGGGTTTCTCCGGCATAGGCTGTCAAGTCGCCTTGCCCTGAAATGGCCGCAGCCGGTAGGGAAGTACACGCCGAAAATGTTTCTACTGTTTCTCTAACATGTTTGAAAACATCTAATGCCATCATAGGGCCGTCCTCCAAGAGATCTAAAGATTGTGCTAATCACTACAACTTAATGCAAGACATTTCCACCCATCTGTGCTATGATTAACGAGTGAAACTGAGATTCATTCTCATACTATCCCAATCTTAGCAAATGGGAAGGGGGACTGTCAAATTACATCTATCTTCAGAACTTCAGGTTTATTGGCAGCACTCATCATACTAAGCCTTGTATCTTTGACTGTTGGTGTATCGAGTTTCAGCTTCGTGGATCTATTGGCAGGCAATGACCTTATCACACAGATATTGATCATCAGCCGCATCCCCCGATTGGCTGCAGTGATACTGACTGGGATAGGTATGAGCATCAGCGGACTGATAATGCAGCAGCTGAGCCGCAATCGTTTTGTCTCTCCGACAACTGCAGGCACAGCTGATTTTGCCCGCTTAGGGGTTCTCGTTTCTTTGCTGCTCATTCCGCACGCCAGTTCGCTTGGGAAAATGGTGATTGTTTTTGCCTTTGCAATACTCGGAGCTTTTCTTTTCCTAAGCATTTTGCAGGGCATGAAAATGAAGGATGCTATTTTTGTGCCCTTAATCGGTTTGATGTTGGGCAGTGTAATCGATGCGGTAACAACTCTGATAGCGTATCGTTTTGACCTTGTCCAAAGCATTTCCACCTGGTTGATGGGGAACTTTGCCATGGTGACCCAGGGCCGCTATGAGCTCCTGTACATGGTAATTCCGTTGGTGGTCATTGCTTTCTTTTGGGCGGACAAGTTCACCATCGCCGGAATGGGGAAAGACCATGCTATCAATTTAGGGCTCAACTACGATTTGGTTATGTATGTAGGATTGAGTATCGTCTCCGGTATAACGGCGGTTGTTGTAGCGTCGGTAGGCCGCATTCCCTTCTTGGGGTTGATAATTCCAAACATAATTGCGCTCCGTAAGGGCGATCATCTGCGGAGCAGTTTCGTCTCAACGGGGCTGTTCGGAGCAGTCTTTCTCTTGGCTGCTGATATCATCGGGCGAGTCGTGATTGCACCCTATGAAATACCGATTGGTTTGACCGTGGGAGTAACCGGAAGCATTGTCTTCCTCTATCTTCTTTTGGGGAGGGGTAAGCAATGAGCGACCGGAAAAAACTCCTTATTCTCTGTGTTATCGCTATAGCGTTGGCAGTACTGATGCTGAGCCTAGGGCTTAACTCCTTTATCCTGCGGTACGCCTTGAGTAGGCGGATTCCACGCTTGGCCGCTATCCTGCTGACAGGCTGCGCTATCGCGGCGTCTACAGTAGTCTTCCAGACCATCACACATAACCGAATTCTCACGCCCAGTATTATGGGTTTGGATTCGCTCTACTTGTTCGTCCAGACGGCGACTGTGTTTGTGCTCGGTTCACAGAGTCAGATCATGACGAACGCGGTGTTGAATTTCGTGGCTTCTGGAGGCTTAATGATCGGTGCCACGCTGCTTCTCTTTCGTTTCCTGCTGCGGGGTGATGAGGGTGCAAATCTGTTCCAGCTCCTGCTCGTAGGCGTAATCATGGGAACTCTGTTCAGCAGCGGAGCCTCGTTTATGCAGATGGTCATTGACCCGAATGAGTTTCAGGCCGTGCAGAACCGTATGTTCGCCAGTTTCAACAACGTCCAGATCAATGTACTGATACCGGCCGCGGTTATTCTGGTGTTGACCTTGATATACATCTTCCGGCAAGCCCAGATACTTGATGTGCTGGCTTTGGGCCGAGAACATGCTGTGAACTTGGGTATTCCCTATGATCGGGTGACTGCCAAGCTCCTAGCTGCCGTGTCCTTGCTGGTTGCAGCATCAACAGCACTTGTGGGCCCGGTGACTTTTTTGGGTCTTCTCATCGCGAACTTGGCGAGGGAAATGCTGCGCGGCTACGAGCATCGTCTGCTGCTTCCAACAGCGGCTCTGATGGGCATCATTGCGCTAGTTGGTGGACAGCTTGTGGCCGAGCACCTGTTCAATCTGTCTGCGCCAATCAGTGTGATTATTAACTTTATTGGTGGCATTTACTTCATCAGTCTGCTCTTAAGGGCGCGCACTGCTGACTAATATATGGAGGAGTTGTGCATATGCTGAGTGTTCGAAATGTGGTAAAGCGGTATGGGCAGGTAACTGTCCTTGACAATGTTTCGCTGGATATACCGAAGGGTAAGATCACCTCCCTGATTGGGCCTAATGGGGCTGGCAAGAGTACTCTGCTGTCCATCATGAGCCGGCTGATACCCAAAGACGGTGGAGAGGTGTATATAGAAGGGAGAGAGATCGGGCAGTGGAAGAGCAGTGAGTTGGCTCGGAAACTGGCTGTTCTCAAGCAGTCTAACCATACTAATCTGCGCTTGACTGTACGCCAATTGGTTAGTTTTGGCCGCTTTCCATATTCACAGGGGAACCTGACCCGGGCCGATGAAGAAATAGTCGACCAGGCGCTTGAGTACTTACAGCTGGACTGCATTCAGGACAAATACCTGCACCAGCTTTCGGGGGGCCAGCGCCAAAGAGCGTACATTGCCATGGTCGTAGCCCAAGATACAGAGTATGTGCTGCTGGACGAGCCGCTCAATAACCTGGACATGCGCCACGCAGTAGAAATCATGAAGACTCTGCAGAACCTGGTCGAAGATCTGCAGAAAACGGTGGTCATCGTACTGCACGACATTAACTTCGCTTCATGCTACTCAGACCATATAGTGGCCATGGATCATGGGCG
>JAAYMS010000151.1 GCA_012521295.1 Bacillota bacterium | reverse complement strand
TTCTTCATCCGTTTCGGCGATCTTTTCAATCATGAGCTCGCGAGCTGCCATTACTTCATCTTTAATTTCTTCCGGAATATCGACAACTTCATCGACATTACCCAGGTCATCCACGTACACGTGAGCCTTCATTTCCACCAAGTCCACAATTCCGCGGAACGTGTCTTCGGAACCGATCGGCCATTGAATTGGCACTGCGTTCGCGGCAAGTCTGTCGCGAATCATATCGATACCACGTTGGAAGCTTGCTCCAACACGATCCATCTTGTTGATATACGCTATGCGGGGGACATGGTACTTATCTGCTTGACGCCAAACTGTCTCAGATTGCGGTTCTACACCGCCTACGGAGCAAAAAACCGCTACGGCTCCGTCCAAGACGCGCAGCGAACGTTCAACTTCTACTGTGAAGTCCACGTGTCCGGGCGTGTCGATAATGTTAATTCGATGACCTTTCCATTGGCAGGTAGTGGCAGCCGAGGTAATTGTGATACCCCGCTCCCGCTCCTGAGCCATCCAGTCCATGGTTGCTCCGCCCTCATGTGTTTCCCCTAGCTTGTGAACTCTCCCGGTGTAAAAGAGGATTCTCTCGGTGGTTGTGGTTTTTCCTGCGTCGATGTGAGCCATGATTCCGATGTTTCGTGTCTTGTTAATTGGGAAATCTCTACCCACTTTGTACTCCCCCTAGCCGAGTAAACCCATTGCGTGACACCAGGTCACTACCAGCGATAGTGGGCAAACGCCTTGTTTGCTTCCGCCATCCGATGGGTATCTTCTTTCTTTCTTACAGCGCCACCTTGGTTATTGGCGGCATCGACCAGCTCACCGGCTAGCCGTTCAACCATTGTCTTTTCTCCACGGAGCCGAGCGTATTGGACCAGCCAACGAATACCCAGCGCCTGTCTGCGGTTAGCACGCACTTCTACAGGCACCTGATAGGTTGCTCCACCTACTCGCCGTGCTCTAACTTCCAACACAGGCATGACGTTATTCATAGCCTCGTTGAGAACTTCAAGTGCTGGTTTGCCAGTTCTCTCCTCAGCCAGCTGAAGCGCTCCATACATGATGCTCTCAGCAAGACCGCGTTTTCCGTCTAACATAACGGAGTTGATGAACTTAGCTACCAGCTCACTACCGTATACTGGATCGGGAATAACTTCCCGCTTAGGAACATTACCCTTTCTTGGCACAGTTTCACCCCTTTTCTTTAGCGGTGATAAAAATCTCTCGGTATATTAAAGTGAACTACTTAGGCCGTTTTGTACCGTACTTGGACCGAGCTTGGCGGCGATTTGCCACACCGGCAGTATCTAATGTACCGCGCACAATGTGATAGCGCACACCTGGCAAGTCCTTAATCCTACCACCGCGGATCAAAACCACACTGTGCTCCTGCAGGTTATGGCCCTCTCCGGGAATGTAGGAAGTCACCTCAATACCGTTGGTAAGACGCACACGCGCAACCTTCCGCAGTGCAGAGTTTGGTTTCTTAGGAGTAGCAGTGTACACTCTGGTACATACTCCACGCTTCTGGGGTGAACCCTTGGGGTTCCATACAACTTCATCGCGCAGAGTGTTTTGTACATAGTGCAGTGCAGGTGCACCACTCTTTGCCTTCTGCGCTCTACGCCCTCTTCTTACCAATTGGCTAATTGTTGGCACTACAGATAACCTCCCTTCCGTCATCCTAATTGTCTTCGATGATTGCTGCAACAGCAGCCCCTACTTCAATGGAACAGGCTTTTCCCAGCTCGGCCATTGAACTTACTTCGGTGACTCGGATCCCATTCTGCGTACAGAGTTCGATGATGGGACGAATCACGCGCTCATCGGCATCTTGGGCCACAAAGACCTCTTTTGCCCGACCACCCTGTACAGCCTTGAGGGTCTGCTTGGCGCCAACAATGCGCTGTGCAGTCTTAAGTCTGTTAGGCACTGTGGTCTCTCCCCTTTACTCACAGATCCCGCAGGGAAGGGATTCCCTGCGGGTTGACACACTTATTAATTGTACCACCGTGAGATATCTCTGTCAATGAATTTTCTCGGCAGACTTTATTGGGAAACCAGTTGAACGGATGCAGCATCGGTATCGTCTGCTTCCTCACCTGATTCGTCTTCTGGTTGATCTACCTCTATCTGTACATTGCGGTACCGGGACATGCCTGTGCCTGCTGGTATCAGCTTACCAATAATCACGTTTTCTTTCAAGCCAAGAAGACGGTCGGTCCGCCCCTTGATTGCAGCGTCAGTCAGCACACGTGTAGTCTCTTGGAACGATGCGGCTGACAAGAAGCTTTCTGTCGCAAGCGACGCCTTGGTGATACCGAGGAGAACCGGCCGTGCTTCTGCCAGTTCGCCTCCGTTGGCTTCGGCTAAGCGGTTTTCTTCGTCCAGCTCCGCCGCATCCACCAGAGCACCGGGGAGAAGGTTGGTGTCACCAGGATTCTCCACTTTGTGCTTGCGCAGCATCTGACGGACAATCACTTCGATGTGCTTGTCGTTGATGTGTACACCCTGTGACCGGTAGACCTCCTGCACTTCTTGAACCAAGTAGCGCTGAACGGCAGATACACCCTGAACTTCCAAGATGTCGTGAGGATTGACCGAACCTTCGGTAATGCGGTCCCCTGCCTCTAGTACTGCCCCTTCATGAACTCTAAGCCGTGCACCGTATGGGATGGTATAAGATCTTTCCTCCCCTTCTGGGCTGGTGACAATGGCCTTGCGCACACCCTTGGTCTCGGTGAAGGTAACCGTTCCCGGAATCTCAGTGATGATGGCCTGGCCCTTAGGCTTGCGAGCTTCAAAGAGTTCTTCCACACGAGGTAGACCAGCGGTAATGTCGTCACCGGCAACGCCACCGGTATGGAAGGTTCTCATCGTGAGCTGAGTACCTGGCTCACCGATGGACTGGGCTGCCACAATACCAACTGCTTCGCCCACATCGACCAGATCGCCTGTTGCTAGGTTTCGGCCGTAGCACTTCACACAGACTCCGTAGCGAGTCAGGCAGTTAAGCACGGAGCGGATCTTGACCTTTTCGATACCAGTGTCTTGAATCGTCTGAGCCATATCGTCGGTGATCATCTCATCGGCCCTGACCAGCACTTCGCCAGTCTCTGGGTGGATGATATCCTCCAGTGCTACTCGGCCTGCGATGCGCTCCCAAAGCGGCTCAATAACCACTTCGTGCTCGCCCGATATTTCGGTAATGGCAGCAACCTCAATACCCTCTTTGGTTCCGCAGTCGTGCTCACGCACGATTACGTCCTGGGCAACGTCCACCAGGCGGCGAGTCAGATAACCTGAGTCTGCTGTACGCAGCGCCGTGTCGGCTAGCCCCTTCCGAGTACCGTGACTGGAAATGAAGTACTCCAGAACGTTCAAGCCTTCACGGAAGTTCGACTTAATTGGAATTTCAAAGGTCTTACCAGTTGGGTCAGCTACCAGGCCGCGCATACCGGCCAGCTGACTGATCTGCGATTCGTTACCACGAGCACCAGAGATTGCCATCATGTATACTGGGTTGAACCGATCGAACTTATCGAGCATCTCCTTGGTGATGGACTCTTTAGTGCGGGTCCAAACATCACAGACTCTTTGATAGCGTTCTTCAGCAGTTAAGAGGCCGCGTCTGAACTGGCTTTCAATCTGGTCAACTTCAGCTTCAGCTTGACGCACTTTCTCGTGCTTACCGGCAGGGACTGAAATATCTTCAATCGATACCGTGGTGCCTGAACGAGTGCCGAACTTGAATCCGAGGCGCATGATCCTGTCAAGGGTCTTAGCTGCCTCAGACGCACCAGTTCGCCTGTACAGTTTATCAACGAGGGCGCCCAATTTCTTCTTGTCGATTACTTCATTAATATAACCCATGTCTTCAGGCATAATCTCGTTGAAGAACAGTCTACCTGGCGTGGTCTCTAAGCGGCTGCCATCCGCTTTACGCACTGTGATCTTAGCATGCAGGCTTAGTGCACCAGCTTCATAGGCGTGGCGGACTTCATCTATCGAACCGAAGTACCGGCCTTCGCCCAGGACTCCATCACGCTGAGAAGTGAGATAGTAAATTCCGATAACCATATCTTGAGTCGGAGTTACTATCGGACGGCCGCTGGATGGAACCAAGATGTTGTTGGTAGAAAGCATGAGCAGCCTTGCTTCGGCCTGTGCCTCTGCTGACAGCGGCACGTGTACCGCCATTTGGTCGCCGTCAAAGTCTGCGTTATAAGCGGTACATACCAACGGATGAACCTGAATTGCCCGGCCTTCAACCAAAACTGGCTCGAAAGCTTGGATACCAAGGCGGTGGAGAGTTGGCGCACGGTTCAGAAGTACAGGATGTTCCTTAATGACATCTTCAACAACGTCCCAGACCTCGGCGCGCACTCGTTCTACCATCTTTTTGGCACTCTTAATGTTATGGGCCAGCCCCCGTGCAACCAGCTCTTTCATGACAAAAGGCTTAAACAGCTCGAGGGCCATTTCCTTCGGCAGTCCGCACTGGTACATCTTCAGCCTTGGGCCGACAACAATTACCGAACGGCCAGAATAGTCGACCCGTTTTCCGAGTAGGTTCTGGCGGAACCGTCCCTGCTTTCCTTTCAGCATATCGCTCAAGGACTTCAGTGGGCGATTGCCTGGCCCCGTGACTGGCCGGCCACGGCGCCCGTTATCGATTAGTGCATCAACCGCTTCTTGGAGCATCCGTTTTTCGTTTCTTACAATAATATCTGGCGCCCCCAGCTCCAACAGCCTCTTTAGGCGGTTGTTGCGGTTGATTACTCTACGGTAAAGGTCGTTCAAGTCCGAGGTTGCAAACCGGCCGCCATCAAGCTGGACCATAGGGCGCAGCTCAGGTGGGATGACCGGGATAACGTCGAGGATCATCCACTCTGGCTTATTGCCCGAAGTGCGAAATGCTTCGACCACTTCGAGTCTGCGCACAGCACGGGCTCTTCGTTGACCGGTGCTGTCGCGGATTTCTCTGCGCAGCTCAGCACTGAGCTCCTCAAGATCAATTTCCTCGAGCAACTTTTTCACTGCCTCAGCACCGATACCGGCCTTGAACTTGCCGTCAAACTTCTCCATGTACTCCCGGTATTCTGCTTCACTCAAGAGCTGCTTCTTAGCAAGAGTGGTTTCACCGGGATCAATTACAACGTAAGACGCGAAGTATAATACCCTCTCAAGGCTCCTAGGAGACATATCCAGCAGTAATCCCATCCGGCTGGGAATCCCCTTAAAGAACCAAATGTGCGATACGGGAGCGGCCAGCTCAATGTGGCCCATACGCTCCCGGCGGACTTTCGCTCTGGTGACTTCTACACCGCAGCGATCGCACACAATTCCTTTATATCTTACCCGCTTGTACTTCCCACAGTGACATTCCCAGTCACGGGTCGGCCCGAAGATCTTCTCGCAAAACAGACCTTCCTTTTCGGGTTTCAATGTGCGGTAGTTGATCGTTTCCGGCTTCTTTACTTCACCGCTTGACCAAGCTCGGATCATCTCTGGCGAGGCGAGCCCGATTCTTATCCGATCAAAGTAATTGACATCCAGCAAGGGCAGTCCCTCCTTTTGTCTAACGCCTACTCCTAATCCTGCATGTCGTCATCGCTGGCAAGCTCATCAAAATCATCAAAAGCCAGGTCTTCGTCGGCATCAAGATCAATCACATCCAGGTCCTCGTCGTCGAGGTCTAGGTCAACGCTATCGTCATCTGTCTCGTCGCTCTCTTCTAAGTCGTCGTCCTCATCGGCACTGTGTCTCACGCCATCGGACCGGTCAGACTTCACACTTGTACGAGCAGCTCCGATATCAAGGCCGAGCTCCTTGGCCATTTCACTGATATCTTCGTCTTCTTCGCGAATCTCGATTTCTTCCTCTTCTTCGCTCAAGACTCGAACATCAAGCCCAAGGCTCTGCAGTTCCTTAATCAATACCCGGAATGACTCAGGCACTCCTGGTTCGGGGATGTTTTCACCCTTGACGATAGCTTCGTAGGTCTTAACACGGCCCACCACATCGTCGGACTTCACAGTCAGGAGCTCTTGGAGTGTGTAGGCGGCGCCATACGCCTCTAGAGCCCACACTTCCATCTCTCCGAAGCGCTGGCCACCAAACTGGGCCTTACCACCCAGCGGCTGCTGAGTGACCAAGGAGTACGGTCCGGTTGAACGGGCGTGAATCTTGTCATCTACAAGGTGGTGGAGTTTAATCATGTAGATGATACCCACAGTTACTGGGTTATCAAAGGGTTCGCCGGTCCTACCGTCATACAAGACTGTCTTTCCGTCTCGACGCATACCAGCCTTCTCCATGGTGTCCATAACTTCGATCTCTGTAGCACCGTCGAAGACTGGAGTTGCTACATGGATACCCAAGAGCTTGGCAGCCATTCCTAGGTGAGTCTCGAGAACCTGCCCGATGTTCATCCGAGAGGGTACGCCCAGCGGGTTAAGGACAATCTGAACAGGTGTACCGTCTGGCAGGAAAGGCATATCTTCTACAGGCATAATCCGGGAAATAACACCCTTGTTACCGTGGCGGCCTGCCATCTTGTCACCCTCAGAGATCTTCCGCTTCTGCGCCACATAGACGCGTACAAGCTTATTCACACCTGGCGACAGCTCATCGCCATTCTCACGGGAGAAGATCTTCACATCAACTACGATGCCCCCTTCACCGTGGGGTACACGCAGCGAGGTATCCCGGACCTCGCGGGCTTTTTCACCAAAAATTGCCCGCAGGAGGCGTTCTTCAGCGGTAAGTTCGGTTTCTCCCTTAGGAGTGACCTTACCAACTAGAATATCGCCAGGTTTCACCTCAGCTCCGATCCTGATGATTCCATCTTCATCAAGGTTCTTTAAGCTTTCTTCTCCCACGTTAGGGATATCTCTAGTAATCTCTTCAGGCCCAAGTTTGGTGTCACGAGCCTGAGCTTCATACTCCTCAATGTGAATGGATGTGAAGACGTCTTCCTTCACCAATTCTTCGCTGATCAGAATTGCGTCTTCGTAGTTATAACCTTCCCAAGGCATAAAGGCAACGAGTACGTTCTTGCCGAGGGCAAGTTCTCCCAGATCAGTGGACGGGCCGTCGGCCAGAACGTCGCCAACTTCAACCCGCTGACCCACATAGCATCTTGCCTTCTGATTGACACATGTACCTTGGTTAGACCGCTTGAACTTCAGCAGTTGATAGCGATCGCGCCCACCGTCATCGGCGGCCACAACGATCTCGGTTGCAGTAACTCGCTCAACTGTACCTGCTCTCTTGGCGAGTACTACGGCGCCTGAATCGACGGCTGCCTTATATTCCATACCGGTTCCCACTAAAGGTGCCTCTGCTTCTAAGAGAGGTACAGCTTGCCGCTGCATGTTAGCACCCATCAGCGCACGGGCACCGTCATCGTTTTCTAAGAACGGAATCAGAGCAGTTGCAATACTTACAATCTGCTTCGGAGAGACATCCATATATTCTACAGCTTCAACTGGTACGTTCTTAATCTGATCGCGATCCCGCACAGTTACACGAGAGTTGATCAGGCGGCCTTCTTCATCAACAGGCTCGTTCGCCTGAGCGATCATGTAGTTATCCTCTTCATCGGCGGTCAGATAATCAACCTGATCAGTAACCACCCCGTCTTCAACGCGCCGGTAAGGAGTCTCAATAAACCCAAACTCGTTAATGCGAGCATAGGTACACAGCGCACCAATTAGCCCGATGTTGGGGCCTTCTGGCGTCTCGATAGGACACATCCGGCCGTAGTGCGAATGATGAACGTCGCGCACTTCGAATCCTGCACGATCCCGAGAAAGGCCACCAGGGCCCAACGCACTCAAGCGCCGTTTGTGGGTTAGTTCTGACAAGGGGTTTGTTTGATCCATAAACTGGGAAAGCTGACTCGATCCAAAGAACTCCTTGATCGCGGCCACAACTGGACGGATGTTGATCAAGGCCTGCGGAGTAATAATCTCCACATCCTGAATCGTCATGCGTTCGCGCACAACCCGCTCCATCCTGCTCAAACCAATTCTAAACTGGTTCTGAAGCAGTTCGCCTACACTCTTGAGGCGGCGGTTGCCTAAGTGATCGATGTCATCAACTGTACCCAGATCATAAGATAGATTGATCAGATAATTGATCGACGACAAGATATCATCGGCGGTGATCGTGGTCACTTCCGGCCCAGGCTGTCCATTGGAGAAGAGCTTGATCAAATCGCCCTCTCTTGTGAGCAGCATAACAGAATTAATGCCTGCCGCAGTGATCTCTTCGGCTAGACGGCGTGTAATGCGCTCACCCTTAGCAACCAGCAGTTCACCCGTTTCCGGATGCACAATATTCTCGCCAGCAATGCGGTTAACAAGCCGCTCGGTCAAACGCAGCTTCTTGTTGATTTTGTAGCGGCCCACACCCGCTAAATCGTAACGCTTGGGATCGGTAAACAGTGTCTCAAATAGCCCTCGAGCGCTCTCCTCAGTGGGCGGCTCGCCTGGGCGCAGTCTCTTATATATTTCGATCAAAGCTTCGTATTCGCTGCTGGTATTGTCCTTCTCCAGAGTAGCCCGGATCTGGGGAGCATCATTAAATGTATCTAATATCTTCGCATCAGTGCTCAAACCGAGGGCCCGGATCAACACTGTGACAGGAAGCTTACGGGTACGGTCAATCCGTACGTACATGACGTCATTGGAGTCCGTCTCAAATTCAAGCCAGGCTCCACGATTGGGAATAATACTAGCAGAATAGAGGTGTTTACCGCTGGTGTCTACTGTGTAATCAAAGTAAACCCCAGGGGAGCGAACCAACTGGCTGACGATAACACGCTCAGCACCGTTGATCACGAAGGTGCCCTGCTCGGTCATTAGAGGAAAATCGCCCATGAAGACCTCTTGTTCCTTGACCTCACCCGTTTCCTTATTGATCAAGCGCACCCTAACTCTAAGTGGAGCTGCAAAAGTCGCATCGCGCTCTTTGCACTCTTCCACATCATATTTGGGTTCCCCAAAGGTGAAATCGATGAATTCTAGAACTAAGTTACCAGTGAAATCCTGGATCGGGGAAATATCACGAAACATCTCTAATAAGCCTTCAGTACGGAACCATTCGTAAGATGTCCGCTGAATATCAATGAGATTGGGCATCTCCAGGACTTCAGTGATCTTCCCGTAGTTATGGCGCTTCCGTTTTCCTTGATACATGGCTACTGCCAAAGGCCCTCACCTCTCCTTTTGGTTTCCCAAGAAAACAACACGAAAAGCAAGGGCGTTCTTTCCCTCGCTTCTAAATAAGTACATTGTATGGATTTCTTTTTCTACCCCCTCAAAAAACTTTCCCAGAAACAGCAGGAATTCGTTCGAGAGTGTTGAATATTTCTAAGCAGGCACATTATCCCATTTTAGCACTAACTGATCATATCATAGGGGTTATTGGTTGTCAAGCCTCTGTTTTGGTATGCAGATTAGGTAAATTAAGGGACCTTCTTCGCAAGAAGGTCCCTTTTCTTGTCTTGAGCCTATTCTTACTTCACTTCTACAGTAGCGCCAGCTTCTTCGAGCTTGCTCTTGATTTCCTCAGCTTCAGCCTTGGAAATGCCTTCCTTAACAGGTTTCGGAGCATTGTCTACCAGGTCCTTAGCTTCTTTCAGGCCAAGACCGGTCAGCTCGCGAACAACCTTAATAACGTTGATCTTCTTGTCACCAGCAGAGGCAAGAATAACGTCGAACTCAGTCTTCTCCTCTACTGCAGCTTCAGCTGCGCCACCTGCAGGAACTGCAGCAACTGCTACAGGAGCAGCGGCGGATACGCCAAATC
Source organism: Bacillota bacterium (assembly GCA_012521295.1). Lineage (GTDB taxonomy): Bacteria > Bacillota > Limnochordia > Darwinibacteriales > Darwinibacteriaceae > JAAYMS01. The sequence continues at coordinate 6,047 of JAAYMS010000151.1, read as the reverse complement.
TCTCTTCCATTTCCTTAACGAGTTCGCTCAGTTCGAGCACGGTCATATTTTCAATAGCTTGCAAGATTTCTTCTCTGGTCATCTATATACCCTCCCGAAGATTTGAATAAGTTGAGAATTATGCACTGGCTTCTTCTTTCTTCTTCCGCACAGCCTCCAGTGCGTAAACGAAGTTGCGGATATTGCCCTGCAGTACGTTGACCATACCAGCAATGGGCGCCTGCATACCACGGAGAACCATGGACAGCAGTACTTCTCTGCTTGGCAGATCGGCTAAAGCCTTCACGCCGTCTGCATCAAGAACCTTTCCTTCCACAAGGCCGCCTTTGATCTCCAGATTCTTGTTCTTCTTTGCGAACTCGCTGATAATCTTAGCAGCGGTAACTGGATCATCATAACCAAAGGCAATTGCTGTGGGCCCAGCGAGGAACTGCTCCAAATCGTCTAAGCCAACTTCACGGGCGGCGAGAATTGTCAGAGTGTTCTTAAGAACCTTAAACTCTACGCCTGCTTCGCGCAGCTGCTTGCGGAGCTCAGTAATGGTTGCCACATCGAGACCACGGTAGTCTGCGATAACAGCACCCTGAACCTTGGAAAGACGCTCCTGGATTTCCTGGACCATTTGGACCTTTTCCGGTTTAGGCATCGTCTCACCTCCTCATGGTCAAGAAAAAAGGGACCTCCGCAGACATGGCGGAGATCCCATATGAATAAGCCAATTAGCAAATGAGGTATAGCTTGGCTGTCATACGAAGTTGCTCTCCGACCTCGGCGGGCGAGATTGCTCTCCTTAGGTGCAGATGCACACCTGCTGTCTACGGTCTCTTTTTATCTTCAAAATGTCGGTATTAGTATAACACGCATGTGGTTCTGGGTCAAACAGATTTTACCGCAGTGCTTCCTGAACGCTGATCCGAAGACCAGGACCCATTGTTGAAGACAACGCTATCTTGCGAATGTAGGCGCCTTTTGCTGCCGCCGGCTTCGCTTTGACGATGGCATCCAACAGGGTTTTGAAGTTCTCGAGAAGCTGCTCCTCACTAAACGAGGCTTTGCCGATGGGCACGTGCATACCGGATTCTCTGTTAACCCTGAACTCTACCTTACCAGCCTTGGACTCTTTAACTGCCTTGGCTACTTCGAAGGTAACTGTGCCTGTCTTGGGGTTGGGCATCAGGCCGCGAGGGCCAAGGATTCTACCCAGCTTACCTACAGTACCCATCATATCAGGGGTGGCGATGGCCACATCAAAATCGGTCCAGCCGCCTTGAATCTTTTCTACCAAGTCTTCAGCTCCGACGAAATCTGCGCCGGCCTCTTGGGCTTCCTTAGCTTTGTCACCCTGAGCAAATACAAGTACACGTACGTCACGGCCGGTTCCATGAGGAAGTACTACTGTACCCCGAACCTGCTGGTCTGCGTGACGTGGGTCAACACCCAGCTTCAAGGCTACTTCAACTGTTTCGTCGAACTTTGCGGTTGCTGCTTTCTTTACCAGCGCAATGGCTTCGCCTGGCGTATAAAATTTCTGTGGATCAATCAGCTTGCGCGCTTCTTGATACCGCTTCCCACGTTTTGCCATGGTATTGTTCCTCCTTTGTGGTACAAACGGAATCCCTGATTCCTCCCACCGTTATCAATCTTATCCCAGCGTTAGTCCTCTACTACGACACCCATACTCCGGGCAGTACCTTCAATCATACGCATAGCAGCTTCTATGTCAGCTGCGTTCAGATCAGGCATCTTCAGCTCCGCGATCTCGCGAACCTGAGCCCGCTTGATGGTGCCAACTTTTTCCCGATTGGGAACGCCGGAACCGCGCTCAATATTCATAGCCTTTTTAATCAAGATTGCTGCTGGCGGAGTTTTGGTGATGAAGGTGAAAGAACGATCCTCATATACAGTAATAACTACCGGAATGATCATTCCAGCTTGGCTTGCCGTCCTTTCGTTAAAAGACTTGCAAAACTCCATAATATTCAATCCATGTTGTCCTAAAGCCGGACCTACCGGCGGCGCCGGGGTTGCCTTACCTGCAGGAACCTGCAGCTTTACAACGGCAGTCACTTTCTTTGCCACGGCGCATACACCCCCTTAAGAATAATGTGGTAATGGCGGATTCTTCATCCTCCCACTTAAAGCAACTCAAAACCCTTATCCTTTGGTGACTTGGTCAAAATCCAATTCGACAGGGGTTTCTCGTCCAAACATTGATACATTTACCCGCAGTTTGCCCCGTTCCATGTTAATGTCACTGATTGTCCCAGAGAAATTGACAAAGGGGCCTGCGATAACCGTTACCGTATCACCGACGGCAAAATCTGTCCTGGGCGCAGATTCAAGACCCATGCTCCTCAAAAGGCCCTGAACTTCGTGCTCACCCAAGGGAATCGGTTTTACGCCAGAACCAACAAACCCGGTTACTCCTGGAGTGTTTCGCACAACATACCAAGAGTCATCTGTGACAATCATCTCGACCATCACATAACCAGGAAAGAGTTTCCGCTGGACTACCTTCCGTTTGCCGTCTTTGAACTCCACGACTTCTTCGGTCGGGACAACGACACGGAAGATCTTGTCCTCCATTCCCATGGACTCCACACGCCGCTCAAGGTTCGCTTTGACCTTATTCTCATACCCTGAGTATGTGTGAACTACATACCACTGTTTCTTTCCAGTTTCTTTATCACTCATGCCGAAAGGGACCTACCGGCCCTTTAACCCCCTAACCGACGGAGTAGGTTCAACGCACTCGAAGACAGAACGTCAACAATTCCGCTGAATAGTGCAGCGATGATTACTGTGACGAGTACTACGGTGGTATAGGTGATCAATTCCTTCCGGTTTGGCCATGCTACTTTGCGGAACTCGCTGCGAACCTCCCGCAGATACTTGGTAAATCTGGCCCAAGCAGTCGGTTTGCCTTGCACTGTTGCCACAATATTCACATCCTTTTTATCAAACCCTATCGGGTTTCTTTGTGAACGGTATGAGTTCTACAGGTCTTGCAGTACTTCTTGAGTGCAAGACGATCCGGATCGTTTTTCCTGTTCTTATTTGTACGGTAATTCCGGTTCTTGCACTGCTCGCATTCTAGCGTTATACCGACACGCACAGCCGCCACCTCCAGACAGTCGAAATACCTTTAGAATTTAACACATTTCAGAATCGGTGTCAATACCTACTCTATATGGGAAAATAGGCGAGGCAGAGAGCTGCCCCGCCCCAAGAATTCATCTATTGAAGAATCTTGGTTACGACACCTGCACCAACAGTCCGGCCGCCTTCGCGAATCGCAAAGCGCAGACCTTCTTCCATAGCGATAGGTGTAATCAGTTCCGCAACCAGTTTGGTGTTGTCACCGGGCATAACCATTTCGGTGCCCTCGGGAAGGTTAATCACACCAGTTACGTCGGTAGTCCGGAAGTAGAATTGCGGACGGTATCCATTAAAGAACGGAGTATGGCGGCCGCCTTCTTCCTTAGACAGGACGTATACTTCACACTCGAACTTGGTGTGAGGTGTGATGCTTCCGGGTTGAGCGAGAACTTGGCCACGCTCAATCTCGTCACGGGTTACACCACGGAGCAGAACACCAATGTTGTCACCAGCTTGAGCTTGGTCAAGCAGCTTGCGGAACATTTCTACACCGGTAGCAACGGTCTTGCGTGGTTCATCGTTGAGCCCGACGATGCTGACTTCGTCGCCGACCTTGATTACACCGCGCTCGACACGGCCAGTTGCAACAGTACCGCGGCCAGTAATGGTGAATACGTCTTCAACTGGCATCAAGAAGGGCTTGTCAACTTCGCGCTCGGGTGTTGGGATATACTCATCAATCGCGTCAATCAGCTTCTGAAGCTGAGCACATGCCTCGCCAGGAGCTCCTGCCTGAAGTTCTTCAAGAGCCTTCAAGGAGCTGCCGGCAATGACAGGAATGTCATCGCCCGGGAACTCATACTCGTTGAGCAGTTCCCGAACTTCCATTTCAACAAGCTCCAACAGTTCTGGATCATCGACCATATCAGCCTTGTTGAGCCAGACAACAATTGCAGGCACGCCTACTTGACGGGCCAACAGGATATGCTCCCGTGTTTGGGGCATTGGGCCGTCAGCTGCAGAAACAACGAGGATAGCCCCGTCCATCTGGGCAGCACCGGTGATCATGTTTTTCACATAGTCGGCGTGGCCTGGACAGTCAACGTGGGCATAGTGCCGATGCTCTGTTTCATACTCAACGTGCGAAGTGTTAATGGTAATACCGCGTTCCCTTTCTTCGGGAGCGTTGTCAATTTCTTCAAACTTCTTGGCTCTTGAAGGATCGCCTTGAGTTTGAGCTAAGTACAGAGAAATCGCAGCAGTTGTTGTAGTCTTACCATGGTCAACGTGACCAATGGTGCCCACGTTCACGTGTGGCTTAGTTCTCTCAAACTTCTGTTTTGCCATTTTCCTCCACTCCTCTCCCTAGTGAACGGGTTGTGTTTCTCTGATCACTAAACATTTCTCTTCCATAAAGCAAACTCCTGCTTTATAAGACCACATAATACAGTGGAAGAAAAGACCCAACGAGCATCCATGTTAGTTTAGGCCCTTCGAGTTTGTCAGTTTGCTCTGCTAGGCTCGCCAGGATTATGAAAGCACTCGGCCAGCCAAGCCAAAAAGGCATAATCAGTAAGAGGATGGTCGTTATTAAGCTACCCAGAAGCAGATTGATTAAACCCCTCCGGATCCCCATATGCGGATACCCCTTCCTCACTCGCTGGTCTATCCTATGGGGATATAAGGCCGAAGGCAACAAAAAACCATCAGTGATAACTGACGGTTCGCAATTTCAAATGGTTGCGGGGGCCGGATTTGAACCGACAACCTTCGGGTTATGAGCCCGACGAGCTACCAGACTGCTCCACCCCGCGATGATGAAAAAATGGTGGAGGGGACAGGATTCGAACCTGTGAAGGCGTGCGCCAGCAGATTTACAGTCTGCCCCCTTTGGCCAGCTTGGGTACCCCTCCATGTTTATTCTTTTATACTGGAGCCGGTGGGGGAACTCGAATCCACAACCTCCCGATTACAAGTCGGGTGCTCTGCCAATTGAGCTACACCGGCCCGGCGACATTTATGAGTATAACAGGCTTTATTATTCTTGTCAACTCCCAAACGGGAAGTTTTTTATTCCACACTTTCCCGCTTCTCTAGATAGCGTTCTAGTTTGCGCTTGACCCGCTGCAGAGCGTTGTCGATAGACTTCACATGGCGCGAAAGCTCATCGGCAATTTCTTGATAGCTCTTGCCTTCTAGATAAGACATGAGCACTTTCCACTCTAGATCACTGAGAAACTCTACCATCTTAGTCTCGATATCAACAAACTCTTCACGGCTGATGACCAGTTCCTCAGGATCTGTTACCCTCGAACCAGAAATGACATCCAGCAGAGTGCGGTCCGACTCTTCATCATAGATGGGTTTGTTGAGCGAGACATAGGAGTTAAGGGGAATATGCTTCTGCCTTGTGGCAGTCTTGATTGCGGTAATGATCTGACGAGTTATGCACAGTTCGGCAAATGCCCGAAACGATGCTAGCTTATCTGCACGAAAATCACGAATTGCCTTGTAGAGGCCGATCATACCCTCTTGAATGATATCTTCTCGATCAGCTCCGATCAAGAAATAAGACCGTGCCTTAGCGCGCACGAAGTTCTTGTACTTGTTGATCAAGTACTCCTGGGCAAGGGCGTCGTTCTCCCGGGCCAGCTCGACGATTTCTTCGTCGGTTAAGTCCTCATACATTTCGTAATACTTCGGAGCATTTACACCCACTATATCCCCTCCAACACAGTTCTGGGAAGCCCGAACAGAACGAGTTTGTCCAAAATTCGTGACTCTATTATACACCAAGAACTAAAGAGGGGTCAAGCAAACTAGCGGCCCGTGGTACGTTGGCGAACAACCTCGAACATCAAGACTGCAGCGGCTACTCCCGCGTTTAGCGAGTTGATCTGGCCAAGCATTGGAATCCTTGTCAAGAAGTCGCATTTCTCCTTAGAGAG
>JAAYMS010000150.1 GCA_012521295.1 Bacillota bacterium | reverse complement strand
GGTAAGGTCATTCCCCCTCTACGGGTGGCTCTCACTGGGACCAATGTGAGCCCAGGCATTTACGAGGTTCTGGAAATACTTGGCAAAGAGACAGTATTACGCAGAATCGACCGTGCTTTGGCTCTTATTGCGGAAAATAGTGAGGAATAATAGAGAAGGGAGCGTTCTTGATGCAGGCACGTGTGCAGTGGAATGGGAAAATGGGGTTCGTAGGAATTTCCGGTTCCAACCACGCCGTAGTGATGGATGTCAGCCCTGATCATGGTGGCGATGGTGCTGCGGCCAGCCCGATGGAAATGGTTCTGATGGGGCTAGCTGGGTGTTCAGGAATTGACGTGGTATCCATCGTGCAGAAGAGACGCCTTGATCTGCGCCGCATGGAGATTTTCTTGGATGCGGAAAGAGCAGAGGAGCATCCTAGAGTATTTACGAAGATAAATCTGAAGTTCGTCTTTGAAGGGGAAGGGCTTACTGAAAAACCGCTGCAGGATGCGGTGCGGTTGAGCATGGAGAAGTATTGCTCTGTGGCGGGAATGCTTTCGAAGACAGCGTCCATCGACTGGTCCATAGAGATTCTCTGAGAAAAATCCAATTTACCTCTTGTTTTTTGCGAGAGGATGTGGTATAGTTATTCATGTCGCTGGGGGATCGTCTAACGGCAGGACGGATGACTCTGACTCATCTAGTCTAGGTTCGAATCCTAGTCCCCCAGCCATGAATAATCGTGCTCCCATCGTCTAGGGGCCTAGGACATCGCCCTCTCACGGCGAAGGCAGGGGTTCAAATCCCCTTGGGAGTGCCATAAGAGAAAAACCTCATCCTCGGATGAGGTTTTTTTATTTTGCCTGACGTGGGGTGAAAAGGTGGACAAGATCTATACCCGCCGCGGGGATGAAGGATGGACAGAGCTTCTGGGCGGCAGGGCGGTTGCCAAGACGCATCCGCAAGTCGAAGCCTATGGGACAGTTGATGAGCTGACCGCCAACCTAGGCTTGGCTGCTACTATGTCCCCGCCGAAGCTTGCTGATCAGTTAATGTGGATTCAGGAAAGGCTGTTTGTGATCGGTGCTATTCTAGCCAGAGAAGATCTCTCAGCTCAGGGAGAGATCCGTCTTTCAGTCAAGACAGTGGAACAGCTGGAACGTTGGATTGATGAGCTTCAGAAAGACCTGCCACGTCAAACAAGGTTTTTGATGCCTGGCCCGAAAGGAGGCTCGCGTACATCGGCTCAGCTACACGTGGCTCGTACCGTCTGCCGGCGGGCTGAGCGGCGAGTTTGTACTCTTGAGGGTGACCTGGCAGCTATCTTGATGTTCCTTAACCGTCTGAGCGACTATCTTTATGCAGCAGCTCGATGGCTTAACTTCCGCCTTGGTGTTGAAGAGTACGAGATGACTATCGCCGAAACAGTCGGTAAGGATATGGTGGACGGCGAGTAGGGTTTTGCAGAACCTTCTCGTATACGGCAGCGACTTGTCGTGCTGCTGATGCGCTGCTGAGGCACTCTTCGGCATATCTGCGGCTCCAATGCTGGAGTTTTCGAAGTTTGGCCGGCGAGTTAAGCAGAACGCGCAGATCCTGAATCAAGCGGGAAAACGGATAGCGGCCTTGATTACCGCTGAAGTCGAAGTCTGGACGGCAGACGAGAGCAGGTGAGATCAATCCATCATAGGCACGCTGCATTAAAAGGACTGCACAGCCACTAGCTAGCGCTTCGCGCGCGGAACGGCCGCAGGCAGCGACGATACCCGCCTGCTGCAGGGTGGGGCGCAGATCTGTCTTCCATGGATGGAAGATGGTTCCAGGCACAAGTGGATCCCTGTCGCCTACAATACTGAGATTATGGTCAAAATAGGCGTTGAGTACCTTGGCCAGGTATTTGATTCCGGGGATTCTCGCCTCATCGATCCGGCCGACATAGACGATTTCCCGGCGCATTCGGGGGGGTGCAGGCGGTACATAATAATCGGTGTTGACTGCATTCGCTATGATGAATAGGTTTGTGACCGTTTTCTTTATTTGCTCAGCTACATTTGACCCAACAGCGATTACAGCAGCCGCGTTTTCTAGATCTTCCTTATATTTAGGATGGTCAAAACCCAAGCCGTGGCACGTTAGTACATATGGAACTTGAAAGCGGTACGCTAAGCGGTGAGCTAGGCTGAATAGCGTTGAACTATGAGCGTGAATTACGTCAGGCCGGAAAGAGCGTAGAAGATAGTTGAGGCCGCTTGCGCTGCTTCCTGTAGACACAGTGATGCCAAGCTTCTTCAAACGAGGGGCGTATTCAGCAGCAAACAGCGGTGTGTGGACGCGTGCTAAACGCAGATGCACACTGTGGCCCAGTTTGTGAAGCTGCTCAGTAAGATCCAGCACATGGGTCGTCTGACCACTGAGAAAGAACTCAGAGAGAAGCAAGATGCGCATGTTGGACCTCCGTTTTCTAGTCTGCTCAAGATCATGCTTTCGTGCAGGGAGGCTGTGGAACGATGAACTTGTCTATGGTATTAGGCTTATTAGGTGGTCTAGGTATCTTCTTGATTGGTATGCAGCAGATGGCCGAAGGATTACAAAAAGCTGCGGGGGATAAGCTCCGCCGTATTTTAGAGTTGTTTACCTCCAAACCAGCCATGGCCGTCTTAACAGGTGGGCTTGTCACAGTCTTAGTTCAGTCAAGCTCTACTACCACAGTTATGACAGTCGGGTTTGTCAACTCTGGGTTGATGACACTGAAACAAGCTGTAGGTGTCATAATGGGCGCCAATATTGGAACTACAATCACGGCGCAGATTGTTTCGTTCGACATCTACCAACTCGCTTTTCCGCTGATTGCTGTGGGTGCAGGCCTGAACTTCTTCAGCAGAAAGCGGACATACCGTCACATTGGAAATGGACTCTTGGGATTTGGACTGCTCCTCTTAGGCCTATCTACAATGAGTGACTCTGTATATCCGCTCCGGTCATATGAGCCGTTTGTCAACACCCTTTTGTATTTGGGGCAAAAGCCGTTTGTTGGCGTATTAGCTGGCATGGTGTTTACCATGATTATTCAGAGCTCAAGTGCAACTACTGGCTTGGTGATTGCCTTTTCGCTGCAGGGCTTGATCAATCTGCCCGCAGGGCTTGCAATTACGGTTGGGGCTAACATCGGAACCTGCATCACGGCAGCATTGGCTGCAATCGGGGCAAACCTTTCGGCCAGGCGGGCAGCTCTGGCGCATTTTCTGTTCAACCTATTCGGCGCCATCTTGTTCTTGGTTTTCCGAGAGCCCTTTACCGCTTTCATCAGAGCTTCCTCGGCAAGTGTAACAAGGCAGATTGCCAATGCTCACACGTTTTTTAACGTGGCTAATACCCTGATTTTGCTTCCCTTGATCACTCCTTTTGTCAGGGTTGTGCGGGCCATCCTGCCTGGTGAAGAAGTAGAACTTGATTTCAAACCCAAACACCTTGACCCGCGCGTAAGTCATTCTCCTGGTGCAATCTATGCGGCGCAGAAGGAAGTATTGCGGATGGCAGACATCGCAATCAGCATGGTCGAAGATGCGGTCAACGCTTTCCTGCAGGCAGATGCTGGCCCTATCGCCAATCTAGAGCAGAGGGAAGAGCTTGTGAACGAGCTTGAAAAAGCTATAACTAATTATATGACTGAGCAGACCCAGGGTTTTCTGGACAAAGACTTGTCGCGCAAGATCACGAACATCCTGCACGTTGTTAATGATATCGAACGCGTTGGCGACCATGCCGTCAATATTAGTGAGCTTGCCACCGAGCGTGTTGAACGGCATGTTCCTATCAGCGATAGTGCAATCGAGGATATCACGCAGATGCGCGACAGTGTTCTTCGCATCTTAAGGGATGCCATGGAAGCTTTTGCTGCTTCGGATGTAGCTCGAGCCCTTGATCTTATTCAGGAAGACGAAGTTATTGATGAAATGGAAAAGCGCTTTCGTAATGAACACATCAAGCGCCTAAATGAGGGTATCTGTCAGACTGATGCGGGCATTCTGTTCCTTGACTTAATCAGTAATTTGGAGAGGGTGGCGGACCACGCGAACAACATCGCCCAGTCCGCCGCGGGTACATTGTATCCTGAGGTCTAGATTAGGCCCTGCCAGACCACCTCTACTGAGGATATGCCTGCATCGATCACGATTTCAATGCT
>JAAYMS010000020.1 GCA_012521295.1 Bacillota bacterium | reverse complement strand
CGCTTCCAACCTGGCTTCGGTGATGGGCCTGGTACATATACTATCCAAGTGCAGTTCACGGTGGTGCCCGCTCTGTGAGATGGGCTGGAGCTTTCACAGTGATACTGCTCGCTTGTGTGTTGTCCGGGGGCTGCCATGCTGGGCTCATGGTTTCACCGGTTAAGGTCGAAGCACACGATGTGAGTGTTGGTGACGAAATAGTGCTCAACCTTGCTGAGCTTGCAGGGCAGGAGCAAGAGCTTCACTTCAGTCTCGGGCTCTTTGACCAAGATGAGTTCGGAGGGGTGGTTCTGCGTGAAGATCCCGAATCTCAGGCTTGGGCAGCCAAAATCATCGAGTTGTCCCATTCAAAGATTATCTTGGCTCCATACCAACAGGCTGATATTCGCTTGACAATAAACCGTGCAGATTATGCCAGTTCGTATATCGTGGTATTTGTCACCCCAAAGAGAAGTAGTGGCGTTTCGTCCCGTCTAGCAGTGCTGCTCCTTTTATCGACTGAAGGTGCAGCCGAAGCAATCGCCCTAACTGATGTTGACTTCACCAGTGATAAGGTTCTCATCACCTTCCAGAACTCAGGCAGTAGGCATGGCAGGGGTGAGGGCACACTAGCTCTCTATGATGAAAGTGGCCTGCTGCTGGGAGAAGAGTATGTTGACACAGGAACGATTCTGCCCGGTTGCCATCGGAGGTCTGAGATACCGCTGCATGAATCCCTCAGTCCGGTCTATTTCACATTTCAGGCGAGAGAATTGGGCCGCCAGCAGTATGCGGCAGAAGGGCTATGGTAAGGCGCTGCCTGGTTCTAGCTGTCGTTTTCCTATCTGCGGCAGGATGCTCGCTGGCAGCAGTTATCGGGCCAATGAAGGTTGTTCCTGGCGAGCTGAGTAGGGCCCAGCTGTTTCATCTTTGGCTGGCCGAGGGTGACCACTGGGAGGTTCAGTTTTCCGGCGATATCGGGTTATATCACCGGCTGAACTCAACTACCTGGGTGCCCCAGGGTGAAGTAATCTCCGGCAGCAGTGTCAAGCACGTGCTTCGATGGGAGATTGGAGTCGATCCAATGTGGGCTTGTCCCGGATTGCATCAGTATGAGGGCCAGTTCGCGCTGCACGGCGCGGCTGGTCTTCTTTGGTATGAGGATGAAGGCCGCCTAAATCTCTTGTCCTTAAACTCAGATGAGTTCACCATTGACAGATTCGAGGGTCAACCACGAAGACTTGCAGCAGGTCAGTGGATGACTCTTGACGAACCAGCGGCAGTGTTCTGGCGGGGAGAAGTTGTTCCGATCGACTGGAAAACGGATGAACCGAACTTGACTGCGCAGATTGCGGCTGCGCCCGAATTAACGGGCCTTAGGTGGTCTCCGCGCCGCGTATCTTTGCAGGCAGGAGCTTCCACCGAGCTTACCCTGTACATTCCCGGGCCGGCTTGTGCTGGAGAGTTAACAATAACACTGCCGAAAGAGCTGGTTCTGCAGGGTGAATGGCAGGTTGAACAAGAGTGTCTGGGAGTTAGGCGATCAGGCGAAACGTGGCATATCCCCATTCCTCGTCTGGCACATAATGAATCCATCAGAGTATCGGGACGTGTGAAGGCTCTGCTCCCGCCTAAGGACTTGGTACGGGAGATCACGGCCCAATGGCAGGGACAGACTGCATCCCTTTCTGCGTCCATTACTCGAGGATGGTTTGCCCGTGGCGGCACACTACGGGCTGAAGTGAGACGTAATGGTGAAGCGGTGCCTGGTCTAGAGTTCATTCTCTTTGATGGGCGTCGGGTCTCTACCGATTCTCAGGGTTGCTTTGAAGTTCGCCTTTCGCCCGGCCTGCAGCCGATCTTCACCGCAGGAAACCCCAATGAGGTAATCTGGGTTGTGGTTCAAGAAGAAAAGCCTAATGTACTGGAAATCGATGTGACAGATGCCGGCCTAGTATGCGGTGATCTTTCTGGTGCCTTGGTGGTTGGCTATGATGAAACCTGGCGGGTTGCGCTTCATGGGCCCAACTTCCACGCCGCTTTACAAGAAAACGACCTAAAGATGCAGTTTTTCGGTTCCTCTTGGATGGCCGAGTTTGCTGAGGATCGAGCGGTGCTGCGCCCGCGCATGGATGCGCACAACCTCAACGACGGGCCTTGGCTGTGGAGCGAGGGTGTTCAGGGTTGGACGGGGCTTTACCGTGAAGAAAACTGGGCACTATCCTTAGACGTGCCTTGGAGCGGAAAACCAAAGTGCAAGGTACGTTGGGCAGATGGAGGAATGGCCGGTAGTATATCAGAAAGAGGTTTTGAGGCTAGTTATACAGGAAGATCCTTCGGCTTGGGGTTTCGCTATCCCCAGCCTTTGGCTTGGATGGACTTCGAGCCACAACACTTGAGGTTCACCACGTGGCAGTCGGGCTGGGCATTGGAACAGAAACGGTCTGACGAAGCGTTCAAACTTACGTGTGCAGAGAAAAGAATCTTGCTGGATATTTCCTCACGTGAGCATTCTGCTTTCGTAGGCCTACAGGAGGATAGCCTAGAATGGGGTGTCAAGGGTGAATCAGATGATTTTGTTTGGGCTCTCCATCTTACTCCAGAGCAATATACTGGTGAGCTGCGCTGGGGCCAGAAGTGGACGCTGTCACCAAAACTAGAAGCGGTAGGTCAGGTAAGCCTGCAGTTTCAGCCGCAGGGGTGGAGTTATCATTGGCAGGCGGGCCTGCTCTGCATCCCTACGCCTGGCGTGGCAGCCTATCTCTACTACGACAGGACAGATGGTTGGGGATGGCAGATTGGTGCTAGTTTCCCAATTTCGGCAGGAAGATGGTGCTTAACTACGAATTAGTGAATTATTAATGTGCGATTTTCTTGCACGCAAGGAGTGACGATGGATGCTGAAAGAAGCGGTGTACCATGTTGCTCACGGCAGTTATGCCTATCCCGTCGGCCCAACGACGCTCCGGGTAACTCTCCGGGCAGCTCGGGGCGATCTGCAGCAGGTTAAGGTTATCTATAAGGACCGTTATCAAGGGGCTGGCGAGCAGGTCGCTGTTATGGAACTGGTGGCCGTCGATGAGCTGTTTGCGTACTACCAAGCTGACTTGGAACTCTGGACGAAGCGGTTTGCTTATATCTTCTACCTAGACGATGGACGTGCGCCGGTATTCTACACGGAGAAAGGATTCTTCGCCGATCCTCTGCCGCGCGTTGAGTTCCAATACCCGTATATTGCCCTCAAAGATCTTTGGGAACCGCCAAAGTGGGCACAGGGGGCTGTCTTCTACCAAATTTTCCCTGAAAGATTTGCGAACGGGGATCCTGCCAACGATCCACCCAATGTTGAGCCCTGGGATGCCCGGCCCACCCCGACCAGTCAAAAAGGCGGAGATCTGCGGGGGATCATTCAGAAGCTGGATTATCTAGCTGACTTGGGTGTTGACGCAATTTACCTCACACCCATTTTCGCATCGCCAAGCAACCATAAATATGATACGACTGACTATTACAAGATTGACCCTCACTTCGGGGACCTAGATGATGTCAGGGAGCTGGTAACCAGATGCCACAATAAGGGCATTCGTGTTATCTTCGATGCTGTTTTCAACCATGCAGGAATGGGTTTCTTTGCCTTCCAAGATGTCCTCAAGCATGGAGAGAAGTCGAGGTTCGCCGATTGGTTTAATATTTACGATTGGCCGATCGAAACGGATCCGCCGAACTATGAGACGTTCGCAGATGGAATCGCCACGATGCCGAAACTAATGACGAACAATCCCGAAGTGCGCGCCTATCTGTTGGATGTAGCGAAATACTGGATTGAGGAAGCCGATATCGATGGGTGGCGTTTAGATGTGGCCAACGAAATTGATCATGATTTCTGGCGAGAGTTTCGGCGCGTAGTTAAGCAGGCCAAACCCGATGCGCTGATTGTAGGAGAAATCTGGCATGAATCCAGCGATTGGCTGCGCGGTGATCAATTTGACTGTGTAATGAACTATCCGATTCAATACGCTTGCCTTGACTTCTTTGCCGCGAGAACCATTCGGGCAGACAGCTTTGCTAATCGTCTTGCTAAGGTACAGATCAACCACACACATAGTGTGAACCTGGCCATGTTCAATCTGTTAGGAAGTCACGATACAGCCCGCTTCCTCACGGAATGCGCTGAGAAGAAAGAACGATTGATGCTGGCCGCGGCATTTATTCTTACCTATGAAGGTGCGCCCATGATCTACTACGGTGATGAAGTGGGAATGGTGGGTGAAACCGATCCAGACTGCCGGCGGGGCATGATCTGGGATCCCCGGAAGCAGGATCATGAGATTAGAGACTGGTACAAGGATTTGATTGCGCTTCGGCGGGCCAGAAGCGTACTGCGGACTGGCCAGACCCGAGTTTTCCTCGCAGACAGCGTACAGAACCTCATAGGATATGCGCGCTATGACGATGAAGATCAGGTGCTTGTCATTCTGAACAACTCCGACTACGAACGCACGATTAATATGAAGGCTCTGCCGTGGCCTAATGGAGCCCCCGGACATGTAAAAGAGCTCCTCACTGACACGCTGGTAGACAGTGCCCAGCTGATCATACCTCCGCTCGGAACAGCGATTCTGGGATAAAAAAACGAGTGCGCCTGCGCGCACTCGTAACTGTATCTTTAGAATACCGGAACCACACTGCCGCCGTAGGTCTCCAGAATGAACTCGCGAATGTGGTCAGACGTCAACACATCGGCCAGTGCTTGTAGGGCCGGGTTTCCAGTTTCTCCTTCTCGGACAGCTAAGATGTTCACATAGGGAGATTGGGATCCTTCGAGGAATAGAGCATCTTCGGTCGGAACCAGTTCAGCAAGCAGAGCGTAGTTACCGTTAATCACGGCTGCGTCTACATCGGGAAGCGCTCTGCTGAGTTGCGCTGCTTCAAGCTCCACGAAGCGCAATCTCTTGGGATTGCTGGTGATATCAAAGACAGTAGGCTGCACGCCAGTCCTCGGATCGACCTCAATCAATCCTGCGGCCTCGAGAAGTAAGAGAGCACGGCCGCCGTTCGTCGGGTCGTTGGGAATAGCAATTTGAGCTCTATCCTTCAGTTCATCCAGCGAATTTAGCTTTAAGCTGTAGACTCCCAGTGGTTCAATGTGAATTCCTACCAGCGATACGATTCTTGTACCGGCGTCAGCGTTAAAGGTGTCTAGATAAGGCTGGTGTTGGAAGAAGTTAGCATCCAGATCGCCTTGATCCAGTGCTAGGTTAGGTTGGACATAATCATTGAACTCAACAACCCTCAAGTCGATGCCTTTCTCCTTCAACAAAGGTGCGGCTGCTCTTAGGATTTCTGCGTGAGGCACCGGGCTGGCACCAACAGTTACAATTGTTTCAGCAGCAGATGTAGGTTGGAGAGAAACGGCGAGAACAAGTAGAGTTAGTACAAAAGTCAATACGTTGCGCATAAGCTACCTCCTATTTTGTATTTATCGTTTAGATAGTTTGCGGCTGGCCCAGTCGCCGAGCATCTGCATGGCTTGGACCAGGATTACCAAGAGAATAACAGTCTGCAGCATCACATCGCCGCGGAACCGCTGGTAGCCAAACCGGATAGCCAGGTCGCCCAAGCCGCCACCGCCAATAGCGCCAGCCATCGCGGAGTAACCAACGAGATTTACCGTGGTAATGGTAAGTCCCAAGACCAGCGAAGCGCGTGCCTCAGGAATGAGCACCTTCCAGATGATCTGCCAGGGCGATGAACCCATGCTTTGCGCTGCTTCAATCACGCCTCGGTCGATTTCAAAAATTGCGCTTTCTACGAGGCGGGCAGCAAAGGGGATTGCGGCGATGCTGAGGGGAACAATCGCGGCAGTGGTGCCAATCGAGGTTCCAACCAGCCATCGAGTGAAAGGTATGATGGCTACCATCAGGATGATAAATGGAATAGAACGGCCCACATTAACTATGGCACCTAAGAGTTTGCTAATGACCCGGTTTTCTAGTATATGGCCCGGCGAAGTACAAGCCAACGCCAGCCCTAAAGGGAGGCCAAAGAGGGCAGCGATAAGTGTGGAAGCTACAACCATGATCAGCGTTTCCTGCAGAGCCTGCCATAGAGTTTGCCAGAGCATCAGACAAGCACCTCCAATTCGACATGCTGGCTTTCGAGAAAGCCGACGGCCTGGTCCAGCTGTTCTTCTGGGCCTACGAGTTCGATGACCAGCATCCCAAAGGGCAGGTCCTTCATCTGATCAATGCGCCCGAACAGGATGTTGGCATCAACCTTGAAGTGCTGTACCATCTGAGAAATAATTGGTTCATGAGCACGTTCCCCTACAAAGCTTAGTTTAAGCACGCGGTGAGGTTCACCATTGTTATTGCGGTGCAGGAGTTCAGGCGGTATGTTTTGAGCAAAAGTGCCCCGCAGCATGCGTCTGGCTGCTTCGGACTGTGGCCGAGTGAACACGTCGATCACAGGGCCCGTTTCTTGAACGATGCCATTCTCCATCACGGCTACGAAGTCGCAGATTTCCTGAATAACAGGCATTTCGTGGGTGATTAGGACGATGGTCAGCCCGAGGCGCTGATTGATCGATTGGAGCAGCTTCAGTACAGACTTCGTGGTTTC
The DNA here is from genome assembly GCA_012521295.1 of Bacillota bacterium. GTDB lineage: Bacteria > Bacillota > Limnochordia > Darwinibacteriales > Darwinibacteriaceae > JAAYMS01. The sequence goes on along the minus strand of JAAYMS010000020.1, from coordinate 3,995 downwards.
TGGATCGAGGGCGGAAGTGGCCTCATCACAGAGCAGTACCTGCGGATCATTGGCAAGTGCTCGGGCTATGCCAACACGCTGTTTTTGTCCTCCACTGAGCTGCGCTGGATAAGCTTGTGCTTTGTCAGCAAGGCCTACTATTTCCAGTAGGTTAGCAACCTTGCGCTGACGCTCTTTAGCCGGAACTCCGGCAATCTCTAAGGGAAAGGCTATGTTTTCGGCAACAGTTCGGGACGTCAGCAGGTTAAAGTGCTGGAAAATCATCCCCATTTTTTGCCGGGCCCGCCGCAGCTCCCGAGGAGTTAGGGTATCCAAGCGGGTACCGCCAACCCAGACTTCTCCAGCATCAGGGACTTCCAGAAGGTTGATGCACCTTAAGAGGGTAGACTTGCCCGCACCGCTAGATCCGATGATCCCAAAGATCTTGCCTGCTGGAATCTGCAGGTCCACATTATTGAGTGCGTGGACTGCCCGTGCACCTGAATATGTTTTGCTAATACCTTTTAAGTGAATCATTATACACATCCTCTACAGTGCTATAAAAAAATCCTCTTCTATAGATAGAAGAGGACAATAGCCAATTTACCCTCCTCTCATCTCTCTGGATCCTACGATCCAGCAGGAATTGGCACCTTTAAGCACATGCTTCGGTTGCCGGGTTTCATCGGGCCCGTCCCTCCACCGCTCTGGATAAGAGTACAGATTCATGTTATACTTGGAATGTCGTATTTACTTCAGTATAAGGTGAGTTCTATTGATTGTCAATCGTAAATGGTAGGCGAATAAATATGAGTGATTCGAATTTACTGTCTACGGCACGGGTTGAAGCGGTGCTGCGTAGTACCTTAAAGGCTCTGGAGCAAGGTAAGAGTCAAATGTATGACATTGCTGAGCATGCTAGACAGGAATACTATCGTCTGCAGGCAGAGCTCGAACAGGTGAAGCAAGCCGTAAGCCAGGCAATACGCCAGGTAGAGAGCCTGGACAAGCAGTTTAAGCAAGCACGGACTAGATTGTATGAAATCAGTCGTGACTTTGAGCATTATTCAGAAGGAGATCAAGCCCAGGCCTATAAGGAAGCGGAGCGTGTACGTGAAAGCCTGGCTGTTGCTCAAGAAAGGGAACGCAACCTTCGTCTGCAGCGGAAGAATTTGGAAATTTCACTCAATAGAATGGATGAAATTGCCTCAAAGGCTGAACGTTTCGTGTCGCAAGTGGGTGTAGCCCTAGCGTACTTAGAGGGCAATCTTCGTGATGTGAATGACGAGATCGAAAACGTACAGCTTCGCTATGAAATAAGACAGGGGATTTTGAAAGGGCAGGAAAATGAGCGGAGGCGCCTAGCGCGCGAGATTCATGACGGCCCGGTGCAGGATCTAGCTAATATCATGATTAAGCTAGATATATGTGAGAGGCTTTACGGTATTGGCCGTCAGCAGGAAGCCGTCTCAGAGTATAGGTCCGTAAAGACGCTGATCCAGTCAGTAATTGGCGATGTGCGGCGGATAATCTATGACCTAAGCCCGCTGACCTTAGAAGATCTAGGCCTAGTTCACACGGCTATGCGCTATGTAAAGGAGAGTTGTGATCAATACGGAGTAGACAGTGAGGTTCTGGTGGTGGGACAGGAGGTCCGCCTTGACGATGCAATTGAGGTGGCTTTGTTCCGAACGATTCAGGAAGCGGTAAGTAACAGTTTACGTCATGGACGCCCCACGCAGGTTACGGTCCGCATTGAATTTGGAAGTGAGTGGGTCCGAGTAGGGGTGTTCGACAATGGAATAGGCTTCGATATGGAAGATGTACAGAACCGCTTGCACGAAGGACGGCATTACGGACTAATCGGAATGCAGGATCGCATAAAACTTCTCAACGGTTCCTTTTCCCTGAATTCAACCCCAGGGCAAGGTACGCGCCTTGTAGCCTCAATTCCACTGCATCCAAAGGAGAGTGGGGGGGATAAACTTGGAAGTAATAAGAGTACTAATCGTCGATGATCATGCACTCTTGCGGCAGGGGCTGACTAAGCTCTTGGAGCTGGACGAAGAGCTTACCGTTGTCGGACAAGCGTCCAATGGAGTATCAGCTTTGGCAATGGTACTCGATGCTCGTCCCGACGTTGTGCTGCTGGATGTTAATCTTCCAGACATGACCGGATTCGAAGTCGCTTCAAGAATGCGGAACATCTATCCTGAGACGCGCATCTTGGCACTCACCATTCACGATGATGTATCGTATATTAGTGAGATGATTCGAGCGGGCGTGGATGGGTATATGCTTAAGGACGCGGAACCAGCTCGGCTGATTCAAGCCATCAAACGAGTTGGAGCTGGTGAATCGGTATTTCCCAGTGATTTGATGGAAAAGGTGATGGAGCGGTATCACCGCATCAGTCAAGAATACAGCCGCATCCAAAGTGCTGCCACACTCGAAGAACTGCAGCTTACTCCGCGAGAGCAGGATGTGCTGCAGTGCATTGTTCAGGGTTTGAGTAATAAGGAGATCGCCGCCCGCCTCTACATCAGTGAGAAGACCGTGAAGAACCACATTACCAGTCTGTTGCGCAAACTAGATGTGGAGGATCGGACTCAGGCGGCCGTTTACGCTGTCAGCAAGGGCCTGTTTAGGACACACTACTAACCGATCCGTCTTGAGTATCCTGGACATGCCCTAGAAGCTCTAACCCGTTGATAACCAGGCGGAAGCGGCATCCCAGGAGTTCTGCGGCCTGTTTGCACATTTCCATGCGTGTCAGGTAAATCTCAAAGTAATCCATGATTTGGCAGGACTGCTGATCAAATTCAATCTCGAACGTGATAGTTCTGCCTTCCGAATCTACGAAAACGTTTGAATCGAGAATAGCGAGGTTAACTCGATCATGAATATGTGGACGCCCATTGCCCTGGCGGTGAACCCGGGTGCGGTGGGCATCACTTTTATCAGCAATAATTAGTGCTGCTGTCATAGGCGTTACCGGTTGTCCAATCTCCTCTTCATGATTGGCGATGGCAGTGGTAATAGTAGAGATTTCTTCGATGTCCATGCCCATCATCCGCAGCTCGGTGTAGACGATGTTAGCGCCCGTGATCCCATGGTGCTTTCGATTGTGCATATTACCAATGTCGTGCAGGTATCCAGTGATCTTCCCGAGCTCTATCATCCGGTCACTATATCCGAGTTTTTCGAGAATCATGGCGGTAGTATTGGCCACATAAGTGACGTGACGCATTCCATGTTCGGTATATCCGCGTGCACTGAGGTATGCATTTGATTTATCAATGAGAGTCTGAAAGACAGGGTTATTGCGAACATCTGCAAATGTGATCATGTTCGTCAACTCCTTAATAGTACTTATTATTATAGTTTATATCACACAAGCTATCGGCCTGCAACAGGAACATCTACACCTGGTCCCAAATAAATTAGGACCTTTGTCCGATATTATTGGAACATGAACGCTGTTAAAATACAATTGAAAGCACTACTAAGTAGTGACGATAGCCTGGAATATGTATTTGTACAAAGCGGCAGCCACCCCCAAACCCGACCCCCGGCTGCCGCTTTGTCATATCCGAAAAAGATAGCCCCAGAATAATAAGGACAATCGCCTGTTCGCCGAATATAATACATCGACCACTGACATGGTGAAACAGGGGGGGCAGCCGATGGACAATCGAGGCCTCACACTTCTCACCCCACGTGAGTGTGAGGTGCTGAAGTTAATTGCAAAGGGATATTCAAACTCGGAAATTGCCGAGGAATTGTTTATCAGTAAGCATACGGTGAAGAACCACGTGAGCAACATCTACCGTAAACTAGGGGTGGATGATCGTACCCGGGTCGCTCTGCTGGCGGTCCGACGTGGTTTGGTCTCACTTGATTAACCGGTGAAGCGGCTTAGAAGATGAGCCGCTTTCTCCATTTTTAGGGAGGAATGCGGTTGCTTAACCTCGAAATCTAACTCTGCCCGAGGGAGGTTGCAGGAGGTTTTTATG
>JAAYMS010000149.1 GCA_012521295.1 Bacillota bacterium | reverse complement strand
GCTCGTCTTGTAACAAACTCGACCGTGAGTTCGCTGCTTCTGACGTTGGGGTTTTTGGGCCTCATCTTTGAGATCGCAACTCCAGGGTGGGGAGTTCCGGGTACTGTAGGATTAATCAGTTTAGGGCTCTTCTTTGGAGGTAGGTATATTGCCGGCTTGGTAGGCATAGAGTCCATTGGATTGTTTGCTCTGGGTTTTGCTTTACTGCTGCTCGAGATCTTTGTGATTCCTGGCTTTGGGGTTACTGGGATCTTAGGACTGTTGTCAATGGCGGTGGGGATAGTTATGGCATTCGGCAGCATTCAGGCTGGGTTGACCGCATTTACGATTGCGTTGGCTGCTAGTCTGGTGGCCATTGTTCTCCTCTGGAGCCGTATTAAGAAATCTCGCTTGTTCCAGAGAATTATACTTTCACATCGTGAAGAGCAGACTTTAGGATACCAAGGCCCGCGGGATCTCTCGTTTCTCCTCGGAAAGCATGGCAGAACATTGACACCCCTCCGGCCTGCCGGAACGGCAATGATCGATGATGAGCGGTATGACGTCGTTTCTGAGGGCGGGTATATGGATCCCAACAAGCCAGTTGAAGTCGTAAAGATTGAAGGAACTCGAGTAGTGGTGCGAGAAATAAGCGAACAGTCTGAAGAATAAGGAGGTTACCTATGGAAAGCATATTTGTTGCTGCGCTGCCTCTGTTGCTGATTATACTTGTATTGTGGTTTTTCTTCACGCTCGTACCTGTTGGTTTATGGATTTCTGCCATTGCAGCAGGCGTTGACGTAGGCATTATGACTCTTGTCGGAATGCGGCTGCGGCGTGTTCCTCCTACACGCATTATTCTGCCCTTCATTAAGGCGCAGAAGGCAGGAGTGGAGACTTCGATCGATAAACTAGAGGCTCACTACTTGGCTGGTGGTAACGTCGATAACGTGGTGGATGCTCTAATTGCTGCTCAACGCGCTGATATCGCATTGACCTTTGAGCGAGCAGCGGCCATTGATCTAGCCGGCCGTAATGTACTAGAAGCAGTACAGATGAGCGTAAATCCGAAGGTTATCGAGACACCTGTTATTTCAGCCGTCGCCAAGAACGGTATCGAGTTGAAAGTTAAAGCTCGGGTTACAGTACGGGCAAACATTGACAGGCTCGTTGGTGGTGCCGGTGAAGAGACCATTATTGCACGTGTCGGTGAAGGTATCGTAACCACGGTAGGCTCGGGCGAGACTCACGAAGAAATCCTGGAGAATCCAGACGCCATCTCTCGTACCGTTCTCCAAAAGGGATTGGATGCGGGCACAGCTTTTGAGATTCTCTCCATTGATATCGCTGACGTGGATGTGGGCCGCAACATTGGTGCCTCTCTCCAGATCGACCAAGCCGAAGCCGACAAGAATATTGCGCAAGCTAAAGCATCGGAACGGCGTTTTGCGGCTATGGCTTTGGAGCAGGAGATGCGTGCTCGGGTTGAAGAAATGCGCGCTCGTGTTGTAGAGGCAGAAGCTGAGATTCCGCGTGCTATAGCCGAAGCACTCCGGGAAGGCAAACTCGGCGTGATGGATTATTATCAGATGCAGAATATCTTAGCTGATACCAAGATGCGCGAGAGTATTGGCGGGGGAGAACCTGAACAGAGCTCGTCTCCCGGCAGCAAAGATAAGTAGGTGATCCCGTGGAATTTGCATTCCCAATCGGGGTTATTGTCTACATCATCTTGGCTGTAGTTGGTGCTGTTTTGAGGAGCTATACTGAGCAGCAGGCTCGTAGGCATCAGCCTGCAGAGCAACCAGTACCACCGCAGGTACCGGTGGTTCCTTCCGCTCAGACAGAACACGTTCACGCAGACAGAGTGGTAAGATCGGCGGTAAAGCCGGATGTCTACAATGAGTTCAATTCTTTGTCAGTGGTAGAGGAGAAAAGGGAGCAGGTGAGTAAACCTAGAACGGCTAGGGTTCTTTCTCGCCAGGATCTGCGTCAGGCTGTGGTTATGGCTGAGATCCTTAGAGAACCGCGGGCCAAGCGGCCGTGGCCGAACCGATGAGGTTTATGAAAACGTTTGATGTTGCTCCTGGAAGATTAATCCGATATAATGAAATTGCACTAAATAGGAAAATTGCTATGGAGGGATTGTGGGAATGGCAACGACAAAACTCAGAGTTGGCATCATTGGCTGCGGCGGCATTGCCAATGGAAAGCACATGCCTGCTTTGGCTAAGCTCGACACTGTAGAGATGGTGGCTTTTTGTGACATCGTTGAGGAGCGGGCCAGCAAAGCAGCGAAAGAGTTTGGCACACCTGACGCTGAAGTTTACACTGACTACCGGGAGCTGTTAGAAGACAAGTCCATCGATGTGGTGCATGTATGTACACCCAACAGCTCGCATGCTGAGATCACCATTGCGGCGCTTGAGTCCGGCAAGCATGTAATGTGTGAAAAACCTATGGCCAAGACCGCTGCTGAGGCACGCCAGATGGTCGAAGCAGCCAAGCGGACCGGCAAGAAATTAACCATCGGCTACCAGAACCGCCATCGTGCTGACAGCTTGTATCTCTATGATGTCTGTCGCCGTGGTGACCTGGGCGAAATCTATATGGCCAAAGCACGGGCCATTAGAAGGCGCGCTGTTCCCACATGGGGTGTCTTCCTTGACAAAGAGAAACAAGGCGGTGGGCCTCTAATCGATATCGGTACCCACGCTCTGGACCTAACATTGTGGATGATGGACAACTACAGGCCGAAGTATGCGGTGGGCACTGTTTACCATAAGCTTGGCAAGCGGGAGAACGCTGCTAACGCTTGGGGCCCGTGGGATCCGAAGAAGTTTGAGGTAGAGGATTCTGCCTTTGGCTTCATCGTAATGGAAGATGGAGCAACAATTTATCTCGAATCCAGCTGGGCGCTTAACTCCCTTGATGTAGGCGAAGGACGCACAGTCCTCTGCGGTACCGAAGGCGGCGCTGACATGGAAGACGGCCTGCGCATCAACGGTGAAGAGTTTGGCAAGTTATTCACCAAGAAACCTGCGCTCGAAGCAGGCGGCGTAGACTTTTATGACGGTACCCAAGAGTCGCCTGGTGACCGCGAAGCACGTCTGTGGATCGAAAGCATCCTGAACGATACAGACCCTGTTGTACTTCCCGAACAAGCATTAGTTGTAACCGAGATTCTCGAGGCCATCTATGATTCGGCTCGCGAAGGAAGGCCGGTTTACTTTGAGAACGGCCGCAAGATCGACTAAGAACAGCTGAGTGATACTAGTGAGGCGGACTGCATGTCCGTCTCTTTTTTTGTGCTGTAATTCTGCCGTTTCCTCCTGCATAGGTTTAGTTGAGGGGGAATGACCGCATGCCGAGGGTTCAGAACATAAAAAAGCAGTTTGCTCGTTTTATGGACCTTCCATCTGAAGCAGTAATGAATACGGCTGAAGTGAGAGTTGTCGGGCACATGGAAGTAACCATCACCAATCATCGCGGTCTTGTGGAATATACCACGACCGTAGTTAGGGTTAATTCCCCTCAGGGCACGATTGTCGTGAGCGGGAAGGGGCTCTTTATTGAGTATCTTTCACACGATGAGTTGAAGCTGGGCGGGAAGATCGCAGGCATTGACCTGCAGTGATGGGAATGAGGTGGCGCGATGACCGCAGTCCTATGGACATGGTTTGTTGGTTATCTGGTAGTACGATTCAAGGGCCCAAATGTTGAAAGGGTGCTTAATGCTGCAGCCCAGAATGGGATTGTCCTTTGGCGAATCGAGCGGCTTACGACTGATATTGTGGTGGCGCGCCTTACTGTGCAGCAGTTCAAAGAACTGCGGCCCATTCTGCGTGAATTCAGAGTCGGTGCGGCTGTTTTCGAGCGCCAGGGGTTCCCATTTATACTCGCGCAGCTTAAGCGCCGTTTGTTCTTTATCGTGGGCTTGGCAGCGGTCAGCGTGATGATCCTGTATCTCTCTTCGTTTGTCTGGTTTATTGAGGTTATAGGTAGTGAAGACATCCCTGCCGATCATATTCTGGACGTAGCTGTCACCAATGGTCTGTACAGCGGGCTTCCCAAGACTGCGGTGAATACAGCGGCTTTAGAAGCAGCGCTCTTGAGCAATTTTCCCGACCTGGCATGGGCAAATGTGCGAGTAGAAGGTACCCGCGCCATCATCGAGGTTGTTGAGCGTCAAAAAGACGAGTATGATCCCAGTGTAATTGGGGATATCATCGCCGCTTTTGGCGGAGTGGTTACCGATGTTTTTGTAGCTCGGGGAACTGCCCTCGTTCATCCAGGCGATGTGGTAGAACCTGGAGATGTGTTGATCTCAGGTACCTACTATGATACTCGGGGACAGCGGCAGCAAGGGCGCGCTCAGGGTAAGGTATTGGCCAAAATCTGGCGGGAAGCCTTTGCCGAGACTGCACTGTTTGAGGATTATCAGCTTGAGACAGGCCAAACCAGCACGCAGTGGCGCCTGAAATTGGGTAAGATAATGATACCTCTTGGCCCAGGGAGCCGTTTCGACGCTTACCGGACTGATGAACGGGTATGGCAGCTTAAGATTGGTACCATAGGCCTGCCCATTCAGTTCGTGCGGCGTACATTTCATGAGGTTGAGTATGAGAGACGCTACCTTCCTCAGCATCTTGTAGAGGAAAAAGCTCGCGAAGCAGCCTGGTCGGTTCTTGAACGGCAGGGCGTTGATCGCACCAAAGCCGAGGAAGTTCATATCAGCACCGTTCCTGTACCTGATGCAGAAGCGGTGCGTGTGATTGTAGCTGTGCGGTTGGAGCAGAATATCGGTGAATTTCAGCCGCATTGATAGTTTGCATATAGGGGTTCTTTTGCTTATAATATGGGCAGAAGACAAATCTAGGAGGGGTTGGTAGTGTATTGACCGAAACCTTCTTTCTACGTGACAACGAACAGGCCCAGATTGTAAGTGGCAAGAACGACGCACATCTACGATTGATTGAATCAGCCCTAAACGTCCGTATCATTCCGCGGGGCCTGGAATTAGCTATTCAAGGTGGCGAAGCCGAGGTTTCAAAGGCAACTCGGGTTCTGCGTAATATTGCTTCGTTGGGGCCTGAATTGACCGGCCATGACGTTCATTACGCCATCAAGCTAGCAGAATCCGGTGATCACACGACTCTACAAGAGATCAGTAATGAGACCGTCGTAACCACCTATCGAGGTAAACAGATCCGCCCCAAGACAGCGGGGCAGAGACAATACATCAAGGCGATTGCCGAACATGACATTGTATTTGGTATTGGGCCTGCAGGTACAGGGAAGACATATTTGGCCATGGCAGCGGCCATCGCAGCCCTCAAGCGTAAAGAAGCTGAGAGGATTATTTTGACGCGGCCTGCGGTGGAGGCAGGGGAGCATCTCGGTTTTCTCCCTGGTGACCTGCAGGACAAGGTCGACCCCTATCTTCGGCCCCTTTACGACGCCCTTTATGATGTCCTGGGCCAAGAAACCTTTTTGAAGTATCGTGAGAAGGGTATTGTAGAAGTCGCACCCCTGGCCTACATGCGCGGCCGGACATTGGACGACTCCTACATCATCCTTGACGAGGCTCAGAACGCTACACCAGAGCAGATGAAGATGTTCTTGACCAGGTTAGGGTTTGGTTCGAAAGCGATTGTTACTGGTGACATCACGCAAGTCGATTTACCCCGGGGCAAACACTCCGGATTAGTCACTGTCCAGAAAATCCTCAAAGGCGTACCCGGCATTGCTTTTTGCTATTTTGACGATAGCGATGTGGTGCGGCATCCGCTTGTACAGCGCATAATTCAAGCATATGCAGCCTACGAGGAAAAGCTGAGGCAGCCGCCAAAGGAGGATTAAGGTGGCCAGACAAAAGAGTAATACCAGGTTCTGGCACCGATGGGCCGCTGCGCTTAATAAGACATCAGCGCGGCAGTGGGTGTCAGGACTGGTAGTGTTTTTGGGCCTATTAGCAATTCTTGTAATCGACTTCTTACCAACAGGAGTCTCGGTTGAAGTTGGACAGGTTGCCCGTCGCGATATAGAGGCGCCTCGCACAGCGATCAATACTGCAGAAACTGCTAGGTTGAAAGAAGAAGCAGGCCGTCGGGCCGTTTTGGAGGCCTATGACGATCCTGCTTATTATGGTATCAATCATGCTACTGTATTGAAGGTCGAAGAAAACATCACCGCAGTTTTGAATCTGCTGCGTGCCACCATACCAGTGGATCAATCTGAGGCAGAAGGTAGTGAACCCTTAGCGGTGGCCGAAGTTGATCGGCGGCTGATTCGCGACTACAACGTGGACCTGCTTCCATCGAACTTGACATATATATCAGGGCTTAGTCTGAGTGAGTTCGATGAGTTTGCGCAGAAGGTCACAAACGCAATCTTGACTCAGATGAATGAGGAAATCACCGAAGACGGCCTGCGGGATGCGTGGGATCAGTATGAATTGCGCATTGCGGCAGAAGAGATGGACCCACACTTAGAGCATACCGCGATTGTATTAGGCCGTCAGTTGATTCAGCCTAATGTGGTTATTGATACGCAAAAGGTGAACCGGGCACGCGAAGAAGCCATGGCTGCTGTAGAGCCGGTGACAATCATGCGGGGTGAAATAGTCCTTCGCAAAGGCGATGTGGTTCGCGAAGAACACATCAGCATCCTTCAGGATCTCGGCCTAATAAAGACTGGCCTTGATTATCGGACTCTGATAGGATTGGTGCTCTTAGTTGCCGTTCTCCTGTTTGGTCTAGGCGTCTATGTTAACCAAGAACATCACGATATGTTTGAGACTCCCGGAAGATTAGGCCTGCTCGGCCTGATTATCTTAGCCGTGGCACTTGTGGGGCGGGTTTTGGCGCTGGTCCAGTGGCCTATGACACCATATCTCAACCCGACCGCATGGGCGGGCCTGTTGTTGACCCTATTGGTTGACTCTAAAGTGGCATCCATAGCCACCGTTCTACTGGCAGTCGTGTTGGCTGTCATGAATGGGTTCAGCCTCAATATTCTTTTCATCGCATTGGTTGGCGGTTTTGCTGCGATATTGAGTATATCGCGCGTCAGCCAGCGGGGAGATTTGATGCGTGCCGGCTTTATTGTTGGTGGTATGAACTTCGCAGGGATGGTTGCCCTAGGACTTGTCCTGCAGGACTCTAGATTGGTCCTTCACAGCTATCTCGGCATACTGAATGGATTTTTCTCTTCAATAGCAGCCATCGGGGTTCTACCATATCTAGAAAGCGTTTTTGGAATCACGTCTTCAATCCGGCTTTTGGAGCTTTCTAATCCGAATCATCCTCTATTGCGGCGGATGATGCTCGAAGCGCCGGGCACATACCATCATAGTATCTTGGTGGGAAACCTGGCCGAAGCAGCGGCAGAGAGTATTGGAGCAGACGGTTTGCTCGCACGAGTAGGTGCTCACTACCATGATATTGGTAAGATCAAGCGCCCGTATTTCTTTGTCGAGAACCAAATCGGAATGGACAACCCCCACGATAAGATGGCACCGACGCTGTCTACGCTGATTATTACTTCGCATGTGAAAGACGGGCTTGAGCTGGCCCGGGAGTATAAGCTTCCAGAAGTAGTAACTCAGTTCATAGCCCAACATCACGGTACCGACTTAGTGAAGTTTTTCTACCACCGGGCGATGGAGAACAGCCAGGAAACCATCGAAGAAAAAGATTTCCGCTATCCAGGGCCCAAGCCGCAGAGTAAAGAAGTCGCCATAGTCTCCTTGGCCGATGCTGTTGAGGCTGCGGTGCGTTCCCTATCTAAGCCCACACCTGGGAAGATTGAGGCTCTGGTAAAGAAGATCATTAAAGATCGCTTGACAAGCGGAGAGCTGGATCAAAGTGAACTGACCTTCCAAGATCTGGATAAGATTGGCAATGCTTTCGTGAAAGTCATAATCGGGATGTTTCATGCAAGGATTGAATATCCTGAAGAAATAACCAAAGAAGATATAGAAGGGAAGCGAAACCGCGGTGGAAATCCTTCTAAATAACGAGCAGTCTCAATACGATGTAGATTCACTGCATCCCTTGATCATGAAGGCCTTTACCGAGGTACTGAAGAGAGAAGGGTTGAGTACCGAGGTCGAGGTAGGATTGACATTTGTTGACGACGAATACATTCGTGAGCTAAATCGCGACTATCGTGGAAAGGATATGCCTACCGATGTATTATCTTTTCCACAGGATGACGATGATGGCTTTGTCTCTGTTCCTGGAATGCCGAGGCTATTGGGAGACATTGTTATTTCTGTGCCGCGTGCTGTGGAGCAGGCTGACACCTTTGGGCACAGTGTAGAGCGGGAAGTTGTTTACCTAGCTGTGCACGGAATGCTTCATCTGCTCGGTTATGACCATGAAGACGAGGAGGGCCGCAGTGAGATGCGCCGCCGTGAAGAGGCGGTAATGGAAGCTCTAGGTCTAAGGAGAGACGAATAATAATGCGCTCACGCGACATTTTTGCTAGTTTCAACTACGCCATCCAGGGCGTGATCTATACGCTGCGCACACAGCGCAACATGAAGATCCACTTCGGAACTGGCGCCCTGGTCTTAATTCTTGCTGTGGCCTTGAGGGTAAGCCGGTCAGAACTAATTGCGTTGTTCTTAACTGTCGGTATGGTTATTACAGCTGAGCTGCTCAATACCGCGGTAGAAGAGGTCGTCAACTTAGTCACAAATGAGTATCATCCCATTGCTGCGACTGCCAAGAATGTAGCTGCCGGGGCTGTTCTCGTTTCGGCAGTGATATCAGTCTTTGTTGGTTACCTGGTTTTTGTCGATAAATTGGCAGCACTGGACGCGTCACTGCTGCGTTCCTCAATTCCTCCACGTTACTTGGTTCCAATGGCGGTAGCAGCTGTTGCAGCAACTATCATCGCTATCAAAGCGGCACATGGGCATGATGACTATCTACGGGGAGGAATGCCTTCGGGCCATGCAGCGATAGCGTTCGCACTGGCGACAGCCATTTGGTTTACCGGAAGTGGGGTAACGACGGTCTTAGGCTTTGCCATCGCGCTCCTGGTTGCCCATGGACGAGTTGACTGCCGGATACATACCTTTTGGGAAGTATTGGCTGGTGCCCTAGTTGGCATTCTTGTAACAGCTTTCTTCTTTCAGCTGCATTTGAGGTGAAACCTATGGTTAATCGTGATCTGCTTTTAGAACAGGCAAGAAAAGCTCGTGAACAAGCTTATGTACCATACTCTGGCTTTAAGGTTGGGGCTGCCGTCGCAGCTGCCGATGGCCGGGTATTTACCGGGTGTAACATCGAAAATGCCGGCTATTCACCAACCAACTGTGCTGAGCGTACAGCTATTTTTAAGGCCATCTCTGAAGGGGTGCGCGAGTTTGCCGCGCTGGCTGTAGTGGCTGATACACCAGGCCCCTGTCAACCCTGTGGAGTCTGCCGGCAGGTTTTAGCGGAGTTTTTTGATGATGACGTTCCGATTTTCTTGGGCAATCTAGCTGGCGAAGTAGAGGAGACTCGCATATCTAAGTTGCTCCCCAATGCCTTCTCTGCAAAATCGCTAGAAGGAACCGATAAATGATCGTTAGGGAAATAACGGATGTAGACCCAAGCTTGGTTGAGCAGATCGTCGCTTTAGAGCAGGATGCCTTCGGAATCGGAGGTATGAACCATTGGTTCTTGGTCCCCTTCATACGTCATGGACGTGTATTTATCGTCTGCAGGGGCGACGAAGTAGTGGGAGTGTGCGAGTATATGCTGGACTTCCGCTGTCCAGACCAAGCTTATTTATTTGGCTTTACGGTCAAGTCCTGTTGGAGGCGGCGGGGAGTAGGGGAGCGGCTTCTGCGAGAAAGCTGCAGCATCCTTAAGCAGGAAGGCATCAAGTTGATTGCACTGACGGTACATCCTGAGAATACGGGGGCGCGCCGTTTATATGAGAAGTTGGGCTTTGTCCAAACAGGTTTTCACAAAGATGAATATGGTCCTGGTGAGGATCGCCTCGAGTACGTGTTAGAACTGGAGAACCCAAAGGAGAAGATGCTATGAGCAAATTCCGATCCGGCTTTGTTGCTGTGATTGGCCGCCCGAATGTGGGCAAGTCGACACTGTTAAATTCTCTGCTCGGACAGAAGATCTCTATTGTTTCAGATAAGCCGCAGACTACGAGGAATGCCATTCAATGTGTCTTAACCCGAGACGATGCGCAGATTGTGTTTCTAGACACACCGGGCATCCACAAACCCTTTCACCGCCTGGGAGAGTACATGGTGAAAACGGCGATCGAATCGCTAGAAGGTGTCGACGCAGTGCTCTGGCTGATCGAAATGGGCAGCTGGACCAAAGCAGATGAGCATATTCTCGATATCATGCGCAGACTAGAACAGCCCATATTGCTGGTGGTCAACAAGAGTGATTTATCTGACAAGCGTGGACAAGCTGAGTTTCTAGAATCTGTTGCTGAGAAGGCCGATTTTGCCCATATACTTGGCGTGTCAGCCTTGACAGGTGAGAATTTGGATACTCTTGTTGACCTTCTTATAGGATTTTTGCCCGAAGGACCGAAGTATTACCCTGATGATTGGATTACCGGACACCCAGAACGCTTTGTTTTTGCAGAGTTCATCCGTGAACAGATTCTGCACAAAACGGAAGAAGAGATACCCCACTCCATTGCCGTAGACATTGATGAAGTATCGGAAGACCCGGAGCGAGATCTTGTCAGCATTAGGGCCACGATTTATGTCGAGCGTGATTCTCAAAAAGGAATCATCATTGGGAAGAACGGAAGAATGCTGAAGGCCATTGGGGTTGGCGCTCGGGAGCAGATAGAGCAGCTCCTCGGTGTGCAGGTTTATCTTGACCTGTGGGTGAAGGTGAAAAAAGATTGGCGCAACAAACCTGGGGCACTGCGGGAATTTGGGTATGAGTAGCATACCCTCACAATCCCAACAGCGGTGGCGAAGGGTGTCAAGGGAGGAAGCAAAATGGCCAAGAGCGCAGTGGGTAAGCTTGAAGACAGAGTCGAACTAGGGGATCTAGTGGCCAAGGCCAAGGCCGGTGACGAAAAGGCGAGAGAACAGATTCTCCGAGAGTACCGACCTTTTTTCCTCAGAGTGGCCTCGGGGGTATGCCGGAAGTATTTGGTCTTAGGCCGCGATGATGAAGCGAGTATCGCAATGATTGCTTTTAATGAGGCTATTGATGCTTATGACGATCAGGCGGGGGCTTCGTTCTTGAGTTTCGCTGAGATCGTGATTAAGCGGCGTATGGTCGACTATTTCCGCCGTAAGTCGAAACGGCAGGAAGAAGTTCCGATTTCAACTTTTGAATCAGACGATAACGAAGATAGTGTCATAAAGAGAATAGAGTCTAAAGAGGCTGTGGCCACCCTTCAGATTCAGGTCGAAGCAGAAGAGCGGCGTGAAGAGATCTTCCGCCTCAATCAGCTGCTGAATCATTATGGGATAACTTTTTCTGATCTTGTGCAAGCTTCTCCCAAGCATCAAGATGCCCGGGAGCGAGCACTTGAGGTGGCCCGCATACTCATCAGTGATCCGGCACTGCTGCAGTATCTTACTAGTAAAAAGTCACTGCCTCTAAAAGAGCTGCAGAAGAGGGTTAAGGTGAGCCGCAAGACATTGGAAAGGCAGCGGAAGTACATAATTGCCTTAGCTTTAATATTGATTGGAGAGTTTTATTATCTACAGGAGTATCTTAAGAGGCCTGAGTAAAGGGGGGAGCCAGGGTGCGGACGAGAGGGGTTGTCGTGGAAATAGGGAAACGTAACCACGTTATTGTCATGACTGCCCAAGGTGAATTCGTACAGGTTCCATTTAAGAAACAGGTCTATGTAGGTCAAGAGATCCAATTCGAGCGCAAGGAGCGCATCAGCTTGTGGCAGGTTGGGGCCGCTGCTGTTCTGTTTTTGGCTTTGGCCAGTTCGTGGAACCTATTAGTGGGGCAGCTTGTTCCCCTTGGAGTGCCAGCATATCTAGTAACCTTAGACATCAATCCGAGCCTAGAGCTGGCAGTCGATGCTGGGCATAGGGTGCTTGAAGCTGCAGGCCTAAATGACGATGGTAAGAAGCTTCTCAGCCGGGTTGACATCATTGGTGAGTCCCTCAGTGCTGCACTAGATGCCATCAGCAGGCAGGCTCAAAACGATGGCTATTTAAGGCAGGGCAACAATGAAATTGTCGTTACAATTGCCGATAAAAATAGTCATGAAACCAGCTTGGTTGAACTAAAGAACAACCGCACTGGTGACCATCACAAGCTGGAACAGGTAATTGTTGATTCGTTGACTAAGAATACCCTGGCACAGGTACGCATTTGGCAGGTACCTGCCCAGGTGCTTGCAGATGCGAAGTCGGCCGGGATTACGCCAGCCCGTTACATCGCCATTCAGCGGCAGGCCCAAGCGATTGCTCCACAGCGTATTGAGGCTCGCTTGACAGTTGCAGAGGCATCAGAACGCAGGGATGAAAAGGAAACCGAAGTACACACTGCAGCTGCATCGTTTGGAAGCGCTCCACGGCCGGTATTGACACCCATGCAGTGGACCAACACCGCAGCAGTAGATAGGGTTCCCGAACGGCAGTATCCAACAGTCTTTTCGTTTTCAAATCGTATGAAAGGGGCTCTCAGTTACAGCGAATGAAGGTCAGTGAGTTTGACTTCCACCTGCCCGAGGAGTTAATTGCCCAAACACCTCTGCCGCAGCGTGATGCCTCGCGGTTGTTGGTAACAGAACGGTTCGGTACAGAGCTCCAAGATCGGCAGTTTAGGGATATCGTGGAGTATTTGGATGCAGATGATGTGTTAGTCATAAATCAAACCAGAGTTATACCGGCTCGGCTGTTTGGTGTTCGGGCCGATACTGGTGGCCCCGTTGAGATACTCCTTCTGCGCCCCTACGGTGGAGCACGTTGGGAGGTCCTGGTTAAGCCTGGCAAACGTGCTCGTGTAGGAATTTGGATTGAATTCGGGCCAAAACTAGCTTGTACCGTTATGGACGTTACAGAGATAGGCAGCAGGCTGGTCGACTTTGAGTTCAACGGCAACTTCAATGAGATTCTTGAAGAGCTGGGGGAAACTCCGCTGCCGCCATATATTCATGAGAAGCTGGACGATGGGGAACGCTATCAGACGGTATACTCTAAAGAAGCTGGATCGGTGGCGGCGCCCACCGCTGGCCTGCATTTTACATCTGAACTCTTGAATGAGATCGAAGAGCGAGGGACACAAATTGTCCCTTTAACTCTGCATGTGGGCTTGGGTACATTTCGTCCCGTGCAGGTTGAGGACATTGAGGAGCACCGCATGCACGCAGAGTTTTTCGAACTCAGCGCTGAGAGTGCCGAAGCTATCAACGCCTGCAAGCGGCGGGGTGGACGGGTGTGGGCGGTCGGCACGACGACCGTGCGTACACTGGAAACCCAAGCGCGGCAGCAGGGCAGCGAATATGTGGTAGTGCCTGGTTCGGGTTGGACCGATATTTTTATTTATCCAGGGTATGAGTTCAAGATCGTGGACGCCCTGATTACTAACTTTCATCTGCCCAAGTCAAGTTTGCTGATGCTCGTATCAGCGTTTGCAGGGCTAGATACGATCAAGCGGGCATACGCACACGCTGTGGAAAATCGCTATCGCTTTTTCAGCTTTGGTGACGCAATGCTACTTCTTTAGATAGGTGGAGTGGACGAATTTGAGTAAGCAGTTTTTCTCTGTGCAGTATGAATCGACGACTACCAGAGCACGCCTGGGGACGGTTACAACTCCTCACGGTGAGATCAAGACGCCGGTTTTCATGCCCGTAGGCACACAGGCGACGGTGAAGACGATGGCGCCCCACGAGCTGTATGACTTGGGGGCGGAAATCATTCTGAGCAACACGTACCATCTCTATCTTCGCCCTGGTGAAGACTTGGTTGCCGAGGCCGGAGGTCTGCATCAGTTTATGAACTGGCAGCGGCCGATTCTAACTGACAGTGGTGGATTCCAGGTGTTCAGTTTGGGCCCCCTGCGGAAGATCAGTGAGGAAGGGGTCGAGTTTCGCTCCCACCTTGATGGATCTAAGCATTTCATCTCGCCGGAAAAATCCATTCAGATCCAGATGGGCTTGGGTGCTGACATCATTATGGCCTTTGACGAATGTGCTCCTTATCCGGCCGACTATGAATACGTGAAGAAGTCGAAGGACTTAACAACTCGGTGGGCACGCCGCTGCAAAGCAGCCCATACCCGGGAGGATCAAGCATTATTTGGAATCATCCAGGGTGGGATGTACAAAGATCTGCGGCGTGAGAGCGCAGAAGAGCTGCTCGAGCTGGACTTTCCAGGGTATGGAATCGGTGGTTTGAGTGTCGGGGAACCCAAAGAATTGATGTATGAGGTTCTTGAAGACCTAATTCCAGTGATGCCCAAGGATAAACCGCGCTATCTAATGGGTGTTGGTTCACCAGATTGCCTCATTGAAGGCGTAATTCGTGGAGTCGACATGTTTGACTGTGTTTGGCCAACTAGGCTTGCCCGGCACGGCATGGCAATAACCCGCAAGGGCAATCTGGCGGTTAGGGATAGGCCCTACGGTAGGGATTTCCGTCCTATCGAGGAGGGGTGTCCGTGCTACACCTGCCAAAACTTCTCACGGGCTTATATCCGCCATTTGATTAAGGCCAAGGAAGTTCTAGGGATTCGCTTGACGACCATTCACAACCTGTCCTTCTTAATCCGTTTGATGCATGATATCCGCCAGGCCATCGCCGAGGAGCGCCTTCTCGAATTTCGAGACGAGTTTTTAGCCGAATATGGTAGTGGAAAATAGGAGGATATGGCTTTCCTTGGTAGAACAATGTTTTAGAATACGTGATTTGAGGAGGTAGCTGGATGTTTTTCTTGGAAACCGAAGTGCCGATGGGAGCCGGTGGCCTAATTTCTCTCTTTATGCCTTTTATCATTGTGGCAGTTGTATTCTACTTTATGCTTTTGCGGCCACAGCAGAAGCAGCAGAAGCAGCGTAAAGAGATGCTTGATTCGCTGAAGAAGGGAGACCGGATTATTACGATTGGCGGCATATATGGTGAAATTACTGCACTTAAAGAGGATTATGTCACCATCAAAGTAGCCGACAAGGTGGAAATAAAAGTTTCCCGTTCTGGCATTAATTCTGTGCTTAACTAGAAACCACCATACGGTGGTTTTCTTTTAAAGAAAGGAGAATTGGTACATGCGTAAGGCGCACGTAATTGCCATCATTTCATTCATTTTGCTTCTTACCGCGCTTCCGGCCTATGCGGGTACATTCTACCTCCATGATCACCCAGATTACTGGTGGTATATGGGTACAAATCCGGGATTTGCTGCGGTAGTCCCTGCCAAAGGGCAGTCGTACGTAGAACGGAATATCTTCGGTATGGATATCCTTGAGATTTTGATGGACAACGGTTCTGTTTCAATGGAAGTGGCAGTCTTGAAGAACTCGACTATCGAAGATGTACGCAAGAGCATCGAAGAACGCTTCAAACCTGCTGTAAAAGACATAAAGGTAGCGTCGAACCGGATGATTACGACATCGAATAACCTGCAGTGTCATTTCTACTCCTACGAAGCCACTGGTGCGCATGGACGGAAGGTGATGCTGAGATCGGTTATTTTTGAAAAGGACAAAAACGTGGTGAGCCTAAGCTTGTTCCTCGATTCCAACAAGTATGCTGGTGATATTCAGCAGTACTGGCTGCGTGCAGTAAATGAGTTTGAGTGGAACTAACAATTAAAGGGAGATTGCTGCCGTGGAAATCAGAGTTGGGCTGGCCAAGGTGGGCAAGTATGCCGCCGGTGTCAGCGGTGATTCGGTGGAGGTAGTCGAAAGGCCTCGTGGTGGCCTGTCCGTTGTTATCGTTGATGGTCAGGGTACCGGTGCGGGGGCGAAGCGGACGAGTCATATGGTGGCTGCCAAAGCATCGTCGCTCATTGGTGACGGAGCTCGCGATGGCGCTGTGATGCGTGTAATAAGTGATTATCTCTATGCTCAGAGAGACGGCAAAGTTTCATCTACCGTAACCCTGCTCACAGCTGATTTGGATCACAAGAGCCTCGTTATCTCCCGCAACACTAACTCACCTGTTATCATAGGCCATAGTGATGGATCCAGCTGCTTGGATTCTGCGGTGAATCCCATTGGCGTACATCGCCTTAACCGCCCCGCTATATCCCATTGGCCGCTCTTTCCGGGAACTGTTTTGGTCGGGTTCACTGACGGCGTGACCCATGCTGGGAGATATCATAACAACCAATTTGAGCTCGAGTTTGTGTACGATCTGCTGAAGCACGAAGTTGATGCGCAGGAGCTCGCAGATCGAATTCTAGAGCACGCAATAGGACTAGACAAAGGACAGCCCAAAGATGACATGGTTGTAGCTGTTATGGTTGTGTCAAATCGCGACGTGGAATTAGGTATTCGACGAATGAGCGTTACGTATCCTTTCTGACTCAGCAAGTCAGGTGGTGGTGAAGGCGTTGACAGCAAAGGAGAATCCCCTCATCTTGATTGTTGGGGTTTGTGCTTCGGGAAAGACTACGCTCTCCACAGGGCTTAGAGAGCGGGGCTACAATGCGCGCAGTCTGGCTCAGGAGCATTCTGTCAGCCCGAGGTTCTGGATGAGGCGCAATCCCGATTTCTTGATTCTCCTGGACTGCGCGTACGCGACCATTCAGCGGCGCAAGCAGGTTTCTTGGGGCCTAGAGCGCTACTACACACAGAAGAAGATATTAGCTCATGCCCGGGAGCACGCAGACGCAATCGTTGTTACGGATAACTTCACACCCGATCAGCTTATTGATCATGTGGAAGGTATTTTGAATAACCACGGGATTTATCCTTGTGATCGAGGTGAACAGTATGGTAGTTAAGCTTGACGATGTGAAGCGGCATCCTTTCGTCGACGCTTTTGTCGCACAGGCTGATGCCAACCTGGCTGCTCTAGGGTATACAGAACATGGTAAGCGCCATGTGGGCCTTGTTTCTTCGATTGCGCGTAATATACTGCTTGACCTTGATTATCCGGAACGAACAGCTGAGTTGGCAGCTATTGCTGGCTATCTTCACGATATCGGCAATTCAGTCAGCCGTGTTCATCATGGCCCGATAGCGGCACTATTGGTTGCACCCATTCTCAAGGAAATGCAGATGCCTCCGGCCGAGATTGCGCAGGTACTGAGTGCTATCGGAAACCATGAAGAGGAAACAGGGCATCCCGTAAACGCTGTTTCGGCGGCACTGATTTTGGCCGATAAATCCGATGTGCACCGTACCCGTATCCGCAATAAGGAACTAGTTGCCTTTGATATCCACGACAGGGTGAATTATGCCGCGGTTAAGTCGTCCCTGGAAGTAAATAAAGACGAGCGGATTATCCGCCTAAGACTCACGATTGAGACGGAGATCTGCCCTATCATGGAATACTTCGAGATTTTTCTGCAGCGCATGTTGATGTGTAGGCGCGCAGCAGAGTTCCTCGACTGTGAGTTTAAGTTGGATATTAACGACACTCAACTGCTCTAGCTAGTTCCTGGCTGCAGCATCGCTTGAGCAGCGTGTAAGAAAAAAGAGGCCCACAGCTGATGCTGTGGGCCTTAAATTGTGTGCTTATTCTTGTTCTTCGTTTTCTTCTTCAGAGTTGGTGTAATACTTAGGATTAAGTACAAAAATGTATGGGAAATTACGGTAAAGCTGTTTGTAATCGAGCCCATAACCGACGAGGAACTCATTCGGCACAGTGAAACCAACATAGTCGACAGGGATCTCGACTTTGCGGTTATCGGGCTTATCCAGCAGCGTGCAGATTCTGAGCGATGCCGGATTGCGACTCCAGAGGTTCTTCAAAAGGTAGCTTAGAGTAAGTCCGGTATCAATAATGTCTTCAACGATAAGCACATGTTTCCCTTCGATGCTGTCCTCCAAGTCTTTGGTGATCCGAACCACGCCTGAGGATTGAGTAGAATCTCCATAGCTGGAGACTGACATAAAGTCATAGATGACGGGAGCAGTTATATGCTTGGCCAGATCGCAGAGAAACATAAGCCCGCCCTTGAGGATGCATACCAAAGTTATAGTCTTGCCTTCGTAGTCCCTCGAAATCTGCTCTCCCAATTCCTTGATACGTTCTTCAATACTGGCTTGATCGATTAGTATCCGGTCAACGATATCCACTGGTTAACTCCTCCGCGTAATTTTGGTTCCATGATACTACTGCTCTATGGAAAAATCAAGTGCAGGAGAATACTTTCGCAGTGTCGAACAACAGGCTGTGGAGGTGCTCCATGGGAGAACTACAATGGATACTCAAGACACAAGATACTGCCCGGGCAGCACAATTGGCCCGGGCTTTAGGCGTTTCACCCCTGCTCGCACAGCTGATGATCAATCGTGGCATCACCGATCCTGAAGCGGCGAGGCTGTATCTTGAAGGCGACTTGACAATGCTTGCGGATCCGTTCCTCATGGCCGATATGGCACGTGCAGTGGAGCGCATCGAACAAGCTCTCACTACCGGCGAGCCCATCGTGATCTACGGTGACTACGATGTCGACGGTCAGACGGCTACAGCGCTGTTGGTAAGTGTGTTCAGGGAGTTCAGCAATGCCCCTGAGAAAGTATCATTCTATATCCCAAACCGCATGGACGAAGGCTACGGATTAAACAGCGATGCGCTTAGGTTTCTTTCGACAAAGACCAAGCTTGTCATCACCGTCGACTGTGGTATCGCATCCCTCAAGGAAGCGGAGCTGGCGCGAGAGCTCGGAATAGACCTAATAATCACGGACCATCATCAACCAGGTGATGAGCTTCCCAGAGCGTATGCTGTAATTAACCCTAAACGGTCGGACTGTCTTTATCCTGAGAAGAACCTATCTGGTGTGGGAATCGCCTTTCGCGTGGCTCAGGCTGTAGGATCGGGTCGTGGACGTGACTTTCACGAGTATCTTGATCTTGTGGCTTTAGGTACTGTAGCAGACATCGTGCCTCTGTTGGGAGAGAACCGCATTATTGTAAAACAAGGGCTCAAAGAAATGTCTACTGCACCCCGCTGCGGTGTGGCAGCTCTCTTAGAAGTCTCGGGGGTTAGTGGGCAGGTTAGAGCCAGTGACCTGGGTTTTCGCCTAGGCCCACGCCTCAACGCAGCTGGACGCATGAGTGATCCAGATATTGCTGTACGTCTGCTCCTGACTGAAGATCCAGATTTAGCTCGTGAGTTAGCCGTAAAGCTTGATGGTGAAAACGCTCACCGCCAGGATGTAGAGAGGCGCATTGTCAAAGAAGCGACCGAACTCATTCTGGCATCGGGGATGGAGCAGAATGCCGGGATTGTGGTTGCAGGCGCGGGATGGCATCCGGGAGTAATCGGAATCGTAGCTTCCCGATTGGTCGAAGAGTTCTACCGTCCT
>JAAYMS010000148.1 GCA_012521295.1 Bacillota bacterium | reverse complement strand
GCCCACCCGTACCCTGCGGCCCTAACAGCCCTTTGTGTCCTGTAAACGCCAATAAGCTGATGTTCCACTCCTGCACGTCTATGGGGTGGGTTCCTGCAGTTTGAGCAGCATCAACTAGTAAGGGAACTCCTGCTTCGCGGCAGATCTGACCTATTTGTGGAATTGGGAGCAGCCCCCCCGTAACATTGGATGCGTGGGCCATGGCGACAAGGACGGTATTGTCTCGCAGAGCATCAGCCACACAGCGCAGGTCCGGACTGCTCCCCTCAGGGCAGGGGATGACAGTCAACTCGATGATTCCCTTGCGTTCGAGCATTATCAACGGGCGCCAGAGAGCATTGTGCTCAAGCCCACTGGTTATGACATGACCGCCTTGCCCCAAGAGCCCAAAAACGGCGGTATTGAGCGCTTCGGTAGCACCACTGGTGAATATGATACGGTTGATGTGCTCGGGCTTAACATTAAACAGCTCACCCAGGAGGCTCCTAGTTTCCAGAAACATTTCTTCCATCCGCAGAGCAGCACGATGCGTACCCCGCGACAAACTACCACGGGAAGTGCGCAGGAAACTGGCAACCGCTTCGGTAACTACCTCTGGCTTCGGGAATGACGTGGCCGCATTATCTAGATAAATGCCCAGAAGAAACCCTCCTCCCCTGCGTACGATCTATTTCTATGTACTTCTAGATAAAATGCCACAATGGTGCCGCTGTCCTGTAAAAGTAAATCAGACTTAAGGCGGAGGTGGGCTTCGTCCCTGGGCGGGATTGGAAATCAAGAGATTTCTGTTAGAATAGAATTGAAGTGGAATTCGAGAGGAGTGAAACCATGCGCGAGGACCGTATTATTGGCCTTGTTGTTGTGTTGTTTGGTGCTTATCTGCTGCTTCGCAATACGGGTGTACTCGGGCCGCTCAATTGGGCTATCATATGGCCCCTGCTCTTGGTAGGAGTAGGTATCTGGATGCTGGCCTCCGAATGGAAGCCCCGGGCTCATGAGTTTATCGTCAACGGAGAACGCGTGGATGTCCCCAGCTCACCAATTGCCCGGCTCATTGCAGGTTTGGTTGTAGGATTCGTCCTGCTTATCGTTGGGCTCATTATCTTTGGTGCCTTGACACCCTTCTTCCTGCTGTTCGTGCCGCTGCTTCCGTTCTTGATCTTTCTGCGTCTTGGCGTTGGCTTTCTGCGCTTCCTAATCTCCTTTACAATTATGGGGATTCCGGTGTTGTTGATTATTCTGATCTTGGGCTTGTTGCTGTAAAGCTTTAGAGGGATAAGTTTGGCAATGGCGAATAAATCTTTAAAATAATCAAGGAGATGGATGCCTTGCCAGTAAATAACTTGCCCCGCAGTACGCCTGAAAGCCAAGGAATTAGTTCAACTGCAGTTCTGAGCTTCTTAGACGATGTTTCACAGAAAGGCCTTGAGCTCCACAGTTTTATGCTTCTGCGAAACGGTCACGTAATCGCGGAAGGCTGGTGGGACCCCTATCGGGCTGAGCTACGGCACATGATGTTCTCGTTAAGCAAGAGCTTTACCGCCACCGCCATCGGCATCGCTGTGGAAGAAAGTCTCCTAAACCTGAACGATCGGGTGATAGACTTCTTCCCCAGCAAGCTTCCTGAAGTAATTGATGAGCATTTAAAGGAACTTCGCATTAAGCATCTCTTGACCATGTCCACCGGCCATGCCCAAGACCCTACGATGGAGGTAGTAAACCATCCCGCGGGGGATTGGGTCAAGGCCTTTTTGGCCTGTCCTTTAGAACACGAGCCAGGCACAGTATTTGTCTACAATACGGCAGCCACCTTTATGCTATCTGCTATCCTCCAAGAAGTCACTGGTCAAAAGCTCATCGATTACCTCAAGCCCCGCCTCTTTGATCCCCTCGGCATTGTAGAACCTACCTGGGACGAATCGCCTGCTGGGATCAGCCAGGGCGGTACGGGCCTGAACATTCGTACCGAAGACATTGCTAAGTTCGGCCAGCTCTTCTTAGATAAAGGCCGCTGGCAGGGTCAGCAAATCATCTCGGAGGCGTGGGTGGAAGCAGCTTCATCCAAGCAGATCGACAACTTCCTAAACAAAGATGACCCTGATTCAGACTGGCAGCAAGGCTACGGATATCAGATGTGGATGTGCCGCCACAACTGTTACCGAGGTGATGGCATGTTTGGCCAGTTCTGTATCGTGGTTCCCCATAAGCAAGCGGTGATCGCAATTACTGCTGGCGAAGAGCGCATGCACAGCATCATGCAGAGCATCTGGGATCATCTCCTGCCTGCGTTTGGAGAAGAGCTTCCCCCTGATGAAGAGAATTTGGATCGTCTCAGGAACAGGTTGGCCAACTTGAGTCTGCCCAGCCTCACCGGTACATGGGATCCTGAGGCGGCAGAAGGCCTCAATGGCCAAGTTTATGATCTCGAACCTAATGAACTGGGTATCACGAGTGTGGAGTTTGCAGGGAAGAGTAGTGAGATTCAGATAACGAGTTACTCCAGCGGTAATGAAAGCTTTGGTATTCGCAGCAGCGCCAGCGGGCCTGTAGAACAGATGAGCAAAGAAGGGCTTTGTCATGTCAAAGCCCTGTGGGAAAGCCCTAATACCCTAAGCGTCTTGGCGCGGTTTATCGAGACGCCTTTTAGCAGGACTCTCACTTTCAGGTTTATGGAAGACGAAGTGGAGATTGAAGTCCGGCTGAAACCAAGTTTCGGCGAAAAGAAGGTGTTTACGCTCAAGGGCCGCAGAGGGAGGAATCGGAATGTTTGAGCAGTTGGTGGAACGAAATCGGAGTTACCGGCGTTTTTTTGAAGATGAGCCGCTGCCTCCAGAGTTTCTTAGGTACTTAGTGGGGCTGGCCCGTCTCACACCTTCCGCTACCAACCTGCAGCCGCTGCGATACATCCTCGTATCTAGTCCAGAGAAACGAGCCGAAGTATTCTCGTGCTTAAGTTGGGCGGGATTCTTGAGAGACTGGCCGGGGCCGATAGAGGGCGAACGCCCCACTGGGTATATCGTGATCCTGAGCGATGTTACTGTCAACCCCGACGCTGAGTTTGACGTAGGAATCGCAGCCCAGACTATTCTCCTCGGTGCAGTGGAAAAAGGTTACGGCGGATGCATCATTGGATCTATTCAAAGGCGTAGAATACGGGAAATCCTGAACGTTCCTGAAAACCATGATATCGAACTCGTCATTGCCCTCGGAAAACCAAAAGAAAAGGTCAAGATTGAGCCCCTACCCGCTAATGGTGACTCGCGCTACTGGCGTGACGCAGAACAGGTACACCATGTACCCAAGCGCAGTCTAGATCAACTGATTGTCGCCGAAATGTAAGAAAACCCGGGTTCCTTCCCCACAGCGGGAAAGGATGCCCGGGATTTTTACACTTCCTCTGTCCAGCCAAAGTCGTCGGGTAGGCGGCCCGTTTGAATGCCTGTCAGTGTGTCGTAGAGTTTCTTAGACAGCTCTCCGATTCTTCCTTCATTGATGTCTATGACCTGCATACGCCAGGCCAGGCGCCCAATGGGCGAGATGACTGCCGCTGTTCCGGAACCAAAGGCTTCCTCAAGGGTTCCTGCAGCATGGGCTTCGAATACCTCGTCAACTGCGAGTTTCCTCTCTGCTGTGGGGACTCCCCAACTGCGCAGCAGTTCCAGCACCGAGCGGCGGGTGATGCCCGGGAGTATGGTTCCTCCTAGTTCGGGTGTGATCACTTCGCCACCAATCTTGAAGAACACGTTCATCGCGCCAACTTCTTCTACATAACGCCGCTCGAGGGCGTCAAGCCAGAGAACCTGGGCATGGCCTCCTGCTTTGGCTGCCTTCTGCGCCTTTAGCCCGGCAGCATAGTTGCCTGCTGCCTTAGCCTGCCCCGTCCCGCCCCGCACTGCGCGTACATGTTCTGGTTCCACATAAATACTGACCGGGTTGATCCCTTCAGGATAATACGAACCCACCGGCGACAGGATAATAACGAATTTGTAGGTTTGTGCAGGATGCACGCCTAGAATCGTATCGGTTGCAAAAACAAACGGCCGAATATAGAGAGAAGTACCTGGGGCTGATGGAATCCAGTCCTGTTCGATGCGCAGCAGCTCTTTCAACGCTCTCAGCACAAACTCAGTGTCCAGAGGCGGAATACACAACCGATCACAGCTCTGGTTGAGGCGCTCCAAATTGAGCCTGGGGCGGAACAAGAGTATTCTTCCATCGGCCGTCCGATAAGCCTTCATACCTTCAAAAACTGCCTGGGCGTAATGCAGTGTGACAGTAGATGGCTCAAGTTCTAACGGCCCATAAGGGACTATCCGTGGGTCGTGCCAGCCGTGTTCTGGGTTATAGTCCATTACAAACATGTGATCTGTAAACACACGTCCAAATCCTAGTCCGTTGGGGTCAGGTTTCGCCTTAGGCGCCGTGGTCTGCTGCCAGACGATCTCCATGAGCATACTCCCCTTTGTGAATTTTTTATTGGGTACTTGTTGCTTTAACGCGAATATAATAATTCTGGTTGATGCACCGAATTCCTTTTTTCGCGATTAAAATATACGGAACACTTAGAAACGTGCAGGGATATGTTAGTTTCACCGGGAATTATTGCTAATGAGAAGCAAGTTTAAAGAAAGCTGGTGAAAGCGTGAAGCGCATAACCATTGTAACTGATAGCGCCGCGAGTGTACCTCCGGAGTTGGCAAGAGAGGTCGAGCTGGAAATCGTACCTGTAGGAATTCAAATCGATAACCAGTTCCTCCGTGAAGGCCTTGATCTGACACCTGAGGAATTCTATGCGCAGCTTGAGGAAAAGGAGGGTCTCACCACCTCTCAGCCTTCACCAGGGGATTTCCTCGCAATTTACAACAAACTAGTTGATAGAGCTAAAGAGATTATTTCGATTCACATCACGGGAAGACAGAGCGGAACTGTTCAGGTAGCTGAACTTCTCAAGGAACACATCCCGATTCCCATCACAGTAGTTGATTCGGAATCAGCCAGCATGGGGCAGGGGTTTGCAGCTCTTGCTGCCGCTAAAGCTGCTCTTAAAGGAAAAAGCCGGGAAGAGATTTTGGAGATCATCGAGCGGGTCAAGAAGAAGACAGCTGTGTTTGTCGCCGTACCGACTCTGAAATACCTTGCCCGCAGTGGTAAAGTCAGCCGAATGCAGGCCATGGTTGCCTCCCTCTTGACTATCAAACCGATCTTGGGTATCAGGGATGGCCTGGTGCAGGTGGTTGATAAGAAACGCTCTTATGGCCAGGCACTGCAGCGTATGATTTCCCTTGTCGAAGAGCGATTCCCGTCAGAGAGGCTGACCGTCGCCGTGCTGCACAGCAACGCACCGGAGAAGGCAGAGGAGTTCAAGCAAAAAGTGGAAGAGCGCCTGCGCTGCGCCAAAGTATTCATAGCTGAAATGGGTGCTGCTCTGGCAGTTCATGGAGGCCAAGGCATGCTCGGTATAGCAGCATGTGCTGCCGACGAGCTGTAAAGAAGCTATCCCCGAATGAAAATGAAAAGCCGCCGCGATACCGCGACGGCTTTTTCCGACCCCCTATACCTTTGAATTATTTGGCCTCCAGATCCACATCAAAGCCAATGGTAGCTGTCTTCTCTACCTCAACTCTCACCTCATCGTAGGCAATATCCCAACTGCCTTTGACAGGGTTATAGAAGCTGAGTGTGACAGTGTAATCACCTGGCTGCATAGCGTGGAAGGTGTGGCTTCCATCAGCGCCGGTTGTACCGTAGGCTCTCAGCATACCATCACTACCGAAAACGGTGATCACACCGTTGCCTACGTCCTCAGGATCAATGTTTGTTGTGACCTTGAGGCTTCCGTAAGCCATGGGCTTCAGGTCACCGATCATCGCAGCGACGTCGATGACACCATAACCCAACTCTTCGGTAAATCCATTGCCCCGAGCTGTCTGCTCAATTTGGTTCTTCATCTGGAGTGGAGTTAACTCCGGATGCTGCGCCAAGAGCAGAGCTGCGGCACCAGTTACGAATGGCGATGCCATTGAGGTACCCTGCCAAGACTCGTACCCACCTTCAGTAACGGTAGACCAAATCCCAACACCAGGAGCGGCTACCGAGTTCCACCAGCCGGTGGTGGAAAAGTCGGCTTTGTCATCATGCGGTGTCGAAGCCGCAACTGTCACTACGCCGTTGTAAGCGCTGGGATACGAAATAATCCGAACATAGTCGTTTCCAGCAGAGGTGACTAAGAGTACACCCCGTTCAGCGGCGAAGTCGATGGCATCTTTGAAGGCGTAGCTGTAACCACGTCCACCGATACTCATATTAGCGACGATCCGCTTGTCTGGGTTAGTTTCGGCATACTCACCCAGATAGATCATGGCATCGGTCAGGTAGTAGGTGTAAATGGACAATGTAGAGTCCATTACCCGGATAGGCATGATTGGGCTGTCCCAGGCTACACCCGCCATTTTTCCTGTGCGCCCATCGTCAGCGGCAATTCCGGCAACGTGGGTACCATGGCCGTGGAGGTCAAGATGCGGTGTGTCTTCACCGGTAGCATCGAAGGATCCCACGAACTCTTTTCCTTCAAACTCGGGATGCTCGACGTCTACGCCGGTATCAATGATAGCCACGATCACATCAGGGCTGCCGGTTGTAATCTGCCAAGCCTCTTCAGCCTTGATGTTCTTCAAACCCCACTGTTTTTTATACAAGTCACCTTCAGGCAGTTCGGTTTCACTCATCAGCTGCAGGTCTGTCTTGAACGTAGGGTCAGGCAGTTCATAGCGCATGTTCGGCTCAGCGATGAGCACTTCTTTATAGCTCTTTAGCTTAGCGATAAAGGAAGATACAGTCTCACCAGCGGGTACACTTGCTGCTACCCAACCAATCTGCGGCCATTCATTGAGAATGACGCTGCCTTCCTTCTCCAATACATCAGCGAGAGAGCCGATTCCATTGGCCTTAATCAGGACTTCTCCTTCCCGGTAATCCAGCGCGGAGTAATCTACATAGTCACGCGCAGCGGTAGGCTTAACCTTGCTTCCGCCCCGCATAGCAGACGGCTGCAGGAAACATCCTGACAGAAGGGAAACAACCAGAACGCCAACTAACAAGAACGAGAATCTTTTCATT
>JAAYMS010000147.1 GCA_012521295.1 Bacillota bacterium | reverse complement strand
TGGAGAACACAACAGTTGCTTTCTGTGCATTGGGGGGAGCGGTTACGACTACCGAAATCTCCTGCCATTGGTTCGCTCCGGCTATGCTTCGGCTGAGCTGTGTAGAGCGCAGATATTCGCCCTTGTCCGTGTGGATGTATACTGAAGCGAGTGTTGGCGCGTTTTCAATGTCGGTCCGGATGCGAACACTGACTTCGTAACGGGCACCGACCTCTAGGAGAAAGGTTCGGCGAAACTCTGCCGCGGATGCGCTAAGTGATGCGAAAAACACAAACAGTGCAATGCAAAAAATGACTGTAGAAAACCTTGTCCTTCGATATGTCATAAGGCTTCATCCTTCCTCATTTGACTCAACACAGATCTTCGTAACAGCTTAGGTCAATTGTGGCGGATCCACTGGCTAATTCTGTCTAGCAATCCGTAGGGCTGTCTCCATTGGAACTCTGACTTCATAGAATACCTCCATAAATTCTTGGAATTTTGCCGCTGGATCGCCACTATACAGGCCCGGATAGGCCATCTGCGCCAGCCACTCTACGCCTACAAGGCGCAGAATAGAATTGGGAGTCAGCCAGTTTTGCGGAACAGTAGGTAGTTCATATATTTCCCCTTCGTCCAGCGCTTTCTGCGCTTGAGGTGGCGGATTCTTGATCAACTCACGGTACGGGTCACGAATTGGGTCAGGGATAATCAAGATTCGATCAGCCTGCAAGCTGCTGTCTGTCTGCACATCACTAAGGCCCGCGATCGGTAGTGTGTCGAGATCTATTTTTGTTGAATCGCCCACAAGGTAGACCGCTGCCGGAGTCTCTTTCGTCTCATTTCGAAGGATCTCCAGTTTCATCAATGTGTTTTCGGCATATAGGGCAAGTGCCTGAGCCCGCACTTGACATCCAAACAGTTCGCCTAACCAGCGCATAGAACGAGGCAGTGCCTCGAATGATCCGTCTACGACAATGGTTGGAATGCCAAGTTCTGCCTCGATAGCTTCTGCCAGGCCTAAGTTGGGTAAGTCAGGTTCCGCTAAGTGGACGACGAGATCTGGGTGTAGTACGGCCACTTGATCTAGATCGACAGTTTGGTATAATTGGTCCCATGTACCTAGGACCGGAAGCCCGCCCGCCTTGCTGCCCAAGATGAAGTCCATTTCGGGTGAGAGAGCGGTATTCCAACCCAAGAGGAGTGCTGGATTGAGAGCGTAGATCAAGAGGCTTCCTGATTGGCTTGTGGCATAGACCTTCTCAATTCTGTGTGGAATGGGTACGCTGCGGCCCACATGATCTATGATGGTTTGGGGGGAGTGGGGCGGTGTTAAGGTATAGGTACTCGTCAAAACCAGCGCGAAGACTGCGATGACAACTACGGGGATACGCTGGGAAAATCGCATTACACCAGATCCTTTCCAGATAATACTATTGTATTAGACTTGGTAGGGTTAACTCCTTCTAGGACAGGCTTTCGGGCGGTTTCGATATGTTACTAAAACATCAAACGGAAGAAAACAATAATTTTTTCAGCAAAAATGCAGGAATCCGCAAGGTTGGCCTCGTATAATTACGGAAATGCAAAACTCGAGTGGGGGAAGAGTTTTGCTAGAAGAAGCATTAATAGAGGAGGAGAATGCATTGAGAAAGTCGTTGTTGGTACTAGTCACTGTCTTTGCCCTCGTGCTGTCAATGGTCGCCTTCGCATCGGCGAAGACACTTATTGTAGCTCAGGGCTCCGATCCTGTCACTCTGGACCCACAAGGTCAAAATGACCAGCCTTCAGCTCGTGTACGGGTACAGATCTTCGAAACTCTGGTAAATCAGGACAATGATCTGAACATCGTTCCTGGACTGGCAACAAGCTGGGAGCAAATTAGCCCAACTGTATGGGAATTCAAGCTTCGTGAAGGAGTTAAGTTCCATAACGGTGATGAATTTACCGCCGACGATGTCAAGTACAGCCTGGAGCGGGTAAAAGGATCCGCAAGCGTATCTTTCTTGCTCGAAGCCGTTGCTGGCGTTGAGGTCGTGGACAAGAACACCGTCCGTATTGAGACCGAGTACCCATTTGCTCCGCTTCTGGCTCACTTAGCACACCCATCTACTGCTATCGTAAACCGCCGTTCAGTAGAAGAAGCTGGTGACAACTTCGGTGCTACTGTAGTTATTGGTACTGGTCCATTCATCTTCAAAGAATGGGTCTCCGGTTCTCACGTAACTCTGGTACGGAACGAGAATTATTGGGGCGAGCCAGCCAAGGTTGACGAGTTGATTATCCGGGGTATTCCTGAGGGAACCGTTCGGGCAATCGAACTCGAAACCGGTGGCGTTGACATCGCTTACGACCTTGAGCCAATGGATGAGCTTCGCTTGACCGGTATGCCAGGAATTGTTCTGGAACCATTTGAGCAGCTTTCCACCTCTTATGTTGGCTTTAACGTAACAAAGGCTCCTCTCGACAATAAGCTTGTACGTCAGGCGATCAACTACGCTCTGGACGTTGACGCTGTTGTAGATTACATCTACACTGGCCGTGCTGTAAAGCTCAGCACTCCTCTGCCACCAAGAGTATGGGGCTACAACCCCGACGTTGAGGGCTACTACTACGATCCAGCCAAAGCTAAAGAACTCTTGGCTGAAGCCGGTTATCCAGATGGCTTCAAGATTTCTCTCTGGACTAACGATAATCCATTGAGAATGCAGATTGCCGAGATGTTCCAAGCTAACCTAGCTGAAGTAGGCATCGAGGTTGACGTACAGATTCTGCCTTGGGCAACTTACCTCGAAGACACTGCTCTCGGTAAGCATGATATGTTCATCCTTGGGTGGAGTACTGTAACAGCTGACGCCGACTATGGCCTCTATGCTCTGTTCCACAGCTCCATGGCTGGTGACCCCGGTAACCGCTCCTTCTACGCCAACCCACGTGTTGACGAGCTGTTAGATGCGGGCCGTCGGGAAATCGATCCTGAGAAGCGTATGGCTATCTACCATGAGGCACAAGAGCTTATCGTTGAAGATGCACCATGGGTATTCTTGATTGCCACCAGCGCTGTGAACGGATATCGTGATTACGTAGACGGATTTGTACCTCATCCGGCAGGACATCACGACTTGGCTGGCGTATCTGTTAATAAGTAAGAGTTTCGTAGCGAATACGGGACTTTTGAAACCTAAATAGGCGGGGTTCTTTTTGACCCCGCCTATAATGAGTTAAGGCTCTAGGGGAAAGGCGGATTTTTTATGTTAAGGTATATCATCAGACGACTATTACTGGTCATACCAGTACTCATCGGAATATCGATTTTTGTATTCCTGATCATGCACTTGACCCCTGGTGACCCTGCGCGTCTAATGTTAGGTGAATCGGCTCCTACTGAGCAGTTGGAGCAGCTGCGTGAAGAGTTGGGTCTGAATGATCCGCTTCCTGTGCAGTATTTTCGCTGGTTGCGTAAGGCTTTACGGCTGGACTTTGGTCGTTCGCTGCGTTCTAAGAAGTTAGTTACTGATGAGATTATGGCGCGCCTTCCAGCCAGTGCAGAACTGGCTGTTTTAGCAGTCGCGATTTCCGTGATTATTGGGGTCCCTGTGGGTATTCTTTCGGCAAGTAAGCCAAACTCTGCATTCGACAATGTGGCCATGGTTGGGGCTTTATGCGGCATTGGTATGCCCGCATTCTGGCAAGGCATCATGTTTATTTTGATATTCTCCGTTTCTTTAGAGTGGTTCCCATCTTCGGGCCGCATGGGCGGATGGCAGTATTATGTGCTGCCCGCACTCACCTTAGGAACCAGATCTATGGCCGGTATTGCCCGAATGACCAGATCGTCTATGCTCGAAGTGCTGCAGCAGGATTTTAT
>JAAYMS010000146.1 GCA_012521295.1 Bacillota bacterium | reverse complement strand
TTATCTTGGGTATTCTGATCTTTATTGATGACTATTTCAACTGTCTTACAGTTGGAACGGTTATGCGTCCTGTGACGGATAAGTTCAAGGTGTCACGAGCCAAGTTGGCTTATATCATCGACTCTACAGCTGCCCCGATCTGTATTCTGGCACCTGTTTCCAGCTGGGTAGCAACCGTTATGTCAACCATGGGCGGCAAGTTTAGGGCTGAAGGGCTCGATATAGACCCCTTTACCGCCTTTATTCAACTGATCCCCATGAATCTGTATGCTCTGTTGGCGCTCTTCCTAGTGCTGCTGGTCACGCTGCGAAACCTCGACTTCGGCCCAATGGCAGTTCATGAAGCCGGGGCACAGGCCGGCAATGATCCTGGGCGTCTGGACGAGCCTGCGGCCAGTGCTAGTGAATCGAATCCAAACCCGAACGGGACCATTTGGGATCTCGTTGTCCCCATTTCTGGTTTGGTACTGTTTACCGTGATGGCCATGATCTACACAGGTGGATACTTCAACGGTGGAATGACAGTCATTGATGCGATCAAAGAAACCGACGCTGCAACCTCGCTTTTCCTCGGCGGAACTGCCGCAGTCCTTTTGAGCCTTATCGTTTTCCTGCCCCGTAGGGTAGTTACATTTGCCCAGCTCCCACAGGCAAGCAAAGAAGGTTTTCTCAGCATGCTGCCTGCAATCAGCATTCTAATTATGGCCTGGACCATCGGAGGAGTAATCAGCGAACTCGGTACCGGTCAGTACTTAGCCCACACCTTGGGAACAACACTGCCACCCTTTATGTACCCATCGTTGGTCTTCATTCTGGCAGGTGTAATTGCCTTCTCGACAGGAACCTCGTGGGGAACCTTTGCCATTATGATACCGATTGCAGTTGACTTCGCACTGCTGTTCGGTACCGAATATGTTCTGCTTATGATTGCCGCTGTTCTGGCAGGAGCCGTTTTTGGCGACCACTGCTCGCCCATTTCGGACACAACAATTCTGTCCTCAACTGGTGCAGCCTGCAATCACATTGACCATGTCACCACCCAGCTGCCTTACTCTCTTCTCACTGCCGGAATCAGCTTCGTCGGCTATTTGGCGGCAGGGCTGCTGATCAGCGTTGGTGGCTTTGATGGCATTGCCTCCAGCGTAACAGCCTTAGTATTGTCAGTAATTGCTATGCTGGCAGCGGTATATGTGCTTCACAATAGGTCTGAGAAGGAAACCCGCGTGCAAGCGAGAATGTAGTGGGAAACCTTCATTGGAGGTCGACGAATGGCAGCAGACAGGACCATTATTGGCCTAATCTCGGACACCCATGGGCTCCTTCGCCCAGAGGCCGCAGCTGCACTCCGCGGCTGCAGTCGGATTATCCATGCCGGTGATGTAGGTGAAGGCGTACTGGAGCAACTGCAGAGGATTGCCCCGACAACCGCTGTACGGGGAAATACAGACATGGGGCTCTGGGCAGCCAAGCTGCGGATGACTGAACAGCTAGAAGTATCAGGCTATGCTTTCCATGTTGTCCATGATTTGGCAGGTTTCCCGCAGATCCCAAGCGGTGTTGATGTCGTGGTTCACGGTCACTCCCACCGCTGGAGCTGCTCAGAAGAAGATGGTGTTTGGTACATTAATCCGGGAAGTGCGGGCCCGCGCCGCTTCGGCCTACCCATTACATTAGGGTTGCTTATCATCGAGGGGCCTGACCTGCACGTAGAACGCATTGAAATTGATTAAGCCTGAACCGCGTGGTTCAGGCTTTTTCTTTGAACATATTCCATGGATAGCGTTCTGGGGGTGGCGCCGTGAACGTCATTTTCTCCTGCAGGGTTGGATGGATCAGCTGAAGCTCATATCCCCACAGAGCAATCTGGAGATTCTGCCTTGTGCGTCTCCCATAACGCACATCACCCACAAGCGGGAATCCTGCATGAGCCATCTGCACCCGAATTTGATGAGCCCTGCCGGTATGCAGCTCCAGCCGCACAAGGCTCATATTCTCGCTGACCCCCACTACTGCATAGCTGAGCGAGGCCCACTT
>JAAYMS010000145.1 GCA_012521295.1 Bacillota bacterium | reverse complement strand
AGCATCAAGAAGTACGCTGTGCTGAATAACTCAGACCAAGGGCAGACTTCAATTATCCACGCTGATGGAAAAACCTTTACTGTGGAACTCGCGCCTGAGGAAATCAGATGGTTTGAGATGTAAAGGGTGATCTTGTGAGAAAATTAGGTCCGATCGCTGCAGCTTTAGGAGTAGTTCTCTCCCTCTACCTCGTCATTAAGGGTCAGACCATGATCAGCGCTGGAGGCCTAACCATGATGATGATCGGCCTCACTGGGCTGCTCCTAAACCTATATGTTTACAACAGAAGACATAGATAAAAAGTAAGCTCCTCTGCTGGGGTGAGGAAATTGTCTCACCAAAGCAGGGGAGCTTATTCTCTAGCTGATATCAGAGGTCAACGCCCTTGAGCTGGCCTCCAACGAAAGTACTTTCCTCATGGACATCGACCTCCATCGTTAGTTAGCCTTATCGGTGAGCACCGCTTCCCGATACTCGCTGGGAGTAATTCCCGTCCGCTTCTTAAAGATTTGACTAAAATAAGAAGAACTGTTGAACCCCACAATCTGAGCAATCTGACCGATCGAGTAGTTGGTGGTCTCCAGTAGAAACTTGGAGACTGAAATCCGCTTCTCAATGAGGTAGTTTATCGGCGAGACTCCATAATTCTTCTTAAACATATGGGACAGATAATATTTGTTCATATAGGTGGCTGCTGCCAACGAGTCGAGGTCGAGATCTGAAGCGTAGTTTACATCAATGTAGTGCTTGACATAGTCGAGCTCCTTGGCGCCTGCAGGATCTGTGGTGAGGCGAACTTTTGTGGAATTAGTGCGCAGGAAGTTGAAGATCATGATTTCGAGCAGATTGTGGCAGATTGACTCATAGTGTTCCTTCTGTTGCTCTGCTTCTTCCAAGATTGTATTGAAGTAGTAAAGAATATCGCTGCGGAACCCGCGGTAGTTCTGAATGCTGTACAGTTTCTCACTCACAAGGCGCTCATTCTTCTCCAATCAAGGACATGCCATCAATCCCGAGGACAATATACTCCATGGGATTGGAATCCTTGGAGGATTCGGTGTGGAGGATATTGGCGTTCACAATTACCAGGTCGTCCTGTTTAACAGTGAAGCTCTTATCCTCGATCAAGAACAGCCCTTCCCCACTTACTACATAGAATAACTCCGTAAAGGGGTGCATGTGCATGGTGCTGTGCCAATCTCGATCGTATTTGGATTTAGATACGTACAAAAGCTTCAGTGGCAGGCTGCTGCCTCTGTTGCTGAAGGTGTAAGAGACGTTGGACACCAAAAACACCACCATCTGTCAACTTAATTCCGGAAAACCTTCAAACACTGGTTGTTGAATTCCCTACGCAGGAGTCAAACCCCTTCCAGAATATGCCTAACTGCGTAGGGTTTGTACACAATACCATGAATATACGCAAATCATCATATATTAGGGAATAGTGGCGTTCACCTTATGCGTAAAAGAGGAGCGCGTCAACCCACTTTGGGTGACGCGCATTGTCTTCTGAAAGTGATATTTACGTCCATCAGCCCCTCTTCGACACGGAGCTAGACTTACCGGATGGATTCTCAACAGGCGCTTTCCATTCGATCAAGAGACAGATCAAACTCGTTGCTGCAGTTATATAAACAACGTTTTGAATCCCACTGAATGAAATAACCCCTGCAGCCAAGCTTGCGCCAATCGCTGTACCAAGCATGTGCATGGATCTAATTATACTGGTCATAAAGCTCGAGTTGTTTGTGACCTCTGCAATTCTGGTGTAGACCTGCAGAGCTGTAAACCAAGAGATCATTATGCTGAGGATGACAAAGACCAACGTCGGCCATTTGAAGGGCTGAAAGACAAGTCCAAACACCATCAGCGCTACTTGAACTGCCGCCCCGAGCAGCATCGCTCTCTTGCTGCCGATCATATCCCCCACATGACCGCCAATAAGGTTCCCTACAAAGCCCGCCAGGCCAACCATGACCAAAATGATGCTCATGGAAGGCTCAAACGACGGGAAAAGAATCACCAAGTACGGGACTATGTAATTAAGAAACGAACCGTAACCCACACATATGATCAACATGTATGCTATAACTGAAAAAACTCTTCCATCTCTAAATAGCTTCAACTCACGCGCCAGGTTAAGCTCAGCAGATTCACCCTCACTTTCAGGTAGACAAAAATGGAAGTAAACAAGCGACAAAACCATGATAGCATCTAGGAACCAGAAGATGGTGCGCCAATCTACCGCAGCGAGTATGACCCGCGTAAGGGGAACACCAACCACATGTGCCACCGCAGCTCCTGTAACATAGAGCGCCAGAGACCGACCTTGTCTCTCTTTCGAAGAAAGGGCTGCCACTGTGGCAATGGCCAATACGCTGTATGCGTTCGCAGCTGTTCCCAAGATAAGCCGAACGATCAGGAGCTGGCC
Organism: Bacillota bacterium; assembly: GCA_012521295.1. Lineage (GTDB taxonomy): Bacteria > Bacillota > Limnochordia > Darwinibacteriales > Darwinibacteriaceae > JAAYMS01. Next base: position 311 of record JAAYMS010000145.1, on the reverse strand, counting down.
AAAGCCTTTTTTCTAAACACGATTAAGGTAATGGGGACACCAAGAGCTGCACCATAAAAGTACATGGAGTTCAGCAAGCCTGCTTGTGCGATAGATACGTCTAGTGAGATAGCGATTCTATCCAAAATGCCGTTAAATACTGAGGCTGTCATCTCAATCGCGAAGTTCATGAGGGAAAACACTAGTAGAATAAACACTGCCTTTGTCTTATAGGTAGCTTTTCTCGACAACCTCTCTGTTTTCAAGGGAGTCTCTTTGGACACTTATCCTGATGCCCCTTTCACTATGTGTGCTTCACTATTTGCCTTGCT
>JAAYMS010000144.1 GCA_012521295.1 Bacillota bacterium | reverse complement strand
TTTGCGGTTGCCCTATCGCTGATTAGAATTCTGGTTCCCGGAATCAAACTTTGGCATTATCTATTACCAGGTTATATTATAGCGCTGAGCATGATGTTTTTTGTCCCCAAGCTTTTTGTAGGCATCGCCTTTGACGCTGGTGGTGTGGCCACAGGACCGATGACAGCGACGTTCATACTAGCTTTTACGCAGGGTGCGGCCAGTGCTTTTGAAGGAGCGAATGTGGTATCAGATGGGTTTGGCATGATTTCGCTAGTAGCCATGGCTCCTATTATCACCTTACAAGCGCTTGGGTTGCTGTTTAAGGCTCGCTCTAAGAAAGAAGGAGTTGAAGAAAGTGCAAGCTAGTTCTCCATACGACCAATTTGAGCTGATCTGCGTCATAGTTAACTTCGGTATGGGCAGTCGAGTACTGAGCGTTGCCAAGGAGAACGGTGTACTGGGGGGTACGATCCTTCTAGGAAAAGGAACGGTGGAAAACCGCTTGTTGAGAATATTGGAGCTCAGTGAGACGCGCAAGGAGATCGTGCTGATGGTAACGAGCCGTTCTCTTGCTCCAACTGTTTTAGATGAGTTGGACAAAGTCTTTCATTTTCGCAAACCAAATCATGGAATTGCCTTTACCACAAATGTGCTGGCCTTCCTGGGCAGAGGCAGTTACGAGTATGTAGATGACACCCAAAGCGGAGGTGCAGTAGAGAGCATGTATAGAGCGGTGTTTGTCATAGTAGATCACGGCCGGGGTGAAGAGGTAATGGATGCAGCCAGAGAAGCAGGCGCAAGAGGTGGCACCATCATCCATGCCCGTGGTTCAGGGATTCATGAGCACGCAAAGCTCTTGAATATGGAGATTGAGCCTGAGAAGGAGATTGTACTGATTATTGCTGCGGAAGACATCACACGTGAAGTAGTGATGTCCATCCGCGATAGCTTGGAAATAGATAAGCCAGGAAACGGCATAATTTTCGTGCAGGAAGTTAATGAAGCCTATGGTATTCGGTAGGGGCTTAGTCTTGGTGGATGCATGAGAAGGCCCCACTAACTCACATTATGTGGGTTAGTGGGGTCTTTTATTGATTACAGACACTCGAGGAAGAAGTCATTAATCTTGTTCATCAGGTCGAGATTCAGCTCATTAACACGAGCTCTGTCAACTTCGGCAAAGAAGTTCTTTCGAACATCATATGGAATCTCGCCATCGTACTGCTGCGATATCTGTCTTAGCTCCGCATTGAGCTCGTTAGCATAAGCTTGTGCTTCTATGGATTGGAGAATGTTGTTGTGGCCATTGCGGTTTTCTTCATCTAACACAACGAATTTCGCATGGGGATTAGTGATCTGCCCACGCTTGTTGATAATCGCACTTCCATCAATACGGACCACTTGATCGCCTGTACCGTGGATGATCATGACAGGAACCATCGATTTGTTAATTGCGTCTACAGCAGTGAGTGAGGCAGTCCTCCCGAACACAATACGTTCGTAGAGCCAAACGAAGGGGCGTAGAACCTGCATTACCGAGCCAAGCATTTGGCTGCCCTGTTCCATCATGATCTCCATGGATGAGTTTGGTGCTGCAATGGAGACGACTCCTGCTACATCATGGCCAAAGTGGAGCACATTAACTACCGAATAACCTCCCCAACTGTGCCCGAAGAGCAGCAGAGGTAAGCCTCTGAGATCGGGGCGGCTGGCTAAGTAAGTTAGGGCGGCATCGAGGTCTAGTATGCCTTGGGGAAATCCGCCAACTCCTTCTCCCTCGCTGTCATAGCTGCCTGTAGCATCGTAGGCAAAGACGCTCCACCCTTGATCCAAGAAATAGGTGATCTGGGGCAGGTAGCTGTCAGCACCACCCCCAAGCCCGTGTGCTACGACGATCAACCCTGGGCTGAGGGGATTATGGTACAGGTATCCTTGGAGACGATTCTTCCCGGAAAAGAAGGTTACCAGTTCTTGAGGATAGAGCCCAGTGAGATCGCTGAAGCGCATTTCGGTGGTAACAGCCGGATCTGGCCGCTCGAACCGGCCGAACTGTTCATCGTAAGTAAGCTTCATTCCTCCCATGGCCAGCCCCGCAAAGAGGACAATGAGCACCAGAATTACGTAGAGGAGTATCCTTCCGATTCTTCTTTTTTTCCTTCCTACTCGATGCCATTCAACTTTCATCTGCTTCAGCTCCCGCTATAGCTTAGTCTATCATATTCCTTACTCTCTTTATTTCGCTGTAATAGTTTTCTACTCCTACCGACTCAGGAGCCTCGCCTCGTTACTTTCCAACGGGAAGAGGATGAAGGTGTTCTGAAGGCAAAAAAGAAATGCACCAACCGCACAACGGTTGGTGCTTGCAGTTTATCGTTATTATACGGGCACCGTGTCAAGTTCATATCGTTTGATATGTGCCACGAAAGCTTCTACAAAAGATTGAAGATACTTGACTGTATCCTGATTAGTGATCTGCCCCTTTTCATCAAACAAGCTCGATGAGTTGGAGATGTATACCTCTGGCTGCTGCAGAGTGGGCATATCTAGAAATGTTAGTACCTGACGCAAATGGTGGTTGGAGCCAAAGCCACCCAAGCCCCCAATGGATTGGCTGATGATTCCGGCCGGTTTGCCTGCCCAGACGCTCTGTCCGTAGGGTCTTGATGCAACGTCTAATGCGTTTTTCAGGACACCCGGTATGGAACGATTGTATTCTGGGGTCACGAATAAAATGGCGTCACAAGCCTTAATCTTAGCTCGAAACGCGGTGTACTCTGCAGGAGGATTGTCATCGTATTCTTCCCTATACAAGGGGAGATTGCCAACTTCGATCATTTCAGTTGTGCAATCAGCTGGAAATAAGTTGGTCACATTGTGGGCGATCTTTCTAGAAAACGATCCCGCACGTAAGCTTCCGACAACAATACCGACCTTTGCCATGTTGATCATCCCCTTCCGTTTTCGCTTCTCTAAGTGTCCCTCAAGAAAGGAAAACTATGCGTGGCAAGCTTGCCGTACATAGCCCCACTTTGGTGAAGTTATTTTTGTATATGTGCATAAGTTTTGATTAAGAGGATTCTGTTGATTTCCGCAGTAGTAGTTTGCGAGGACAAAAACAAAGGGGAAATAGAAGACATGACCAGAAAGTCGATGTGCCTTTCCTTGATGTGTGGATTGGTTTTACTTCTCCTATCCTTGACTGGCTGCCTTGGGCGTAATGCAGGCCCTGCAGCAAGTAGTGTCTCAGGGAGAGTTGTCTTGTCCGGAGAGACATCGGGTTTGGCAGGTGTAAGCCTTTTGGTTCTGGATGGACCGGTTTCGTATGTGGAGACAGATGCGGAAGGGTACTTTGAGACTACGGCGTTTAGTGAAACTATTATTATCCCCCGGAAGCCTGGTTATAAGTTTGTCCCCGATAAGCTGGTTGTGGGGGGTACACAGGAGCTGGAGTTTACGGCATACCCTTGGCCGGAGCCTGATTTCTCCAAATGGGGAACACAGTTTTTGTTTGCCTCTCACCTTGACCGCGTAGAAACACTAGCTTTTTCTGTAGACGACCAATACCTAGCCACAGGCGGCAATGATCGCACAGTCCGCATTTGGAGAACCAATGATGGACAGCAAATTCGAGCGTTGACCGGCCACAAAACGGCGGTTAAGGTTGCTGCCTTTTCGCCTGAAGGACGCTATTTAGCCAGCGGTGCCACAGATGGCGAGATTAAGATCTGGGATTGGCAGACAGGTGTCGAAATCAAGTCTCTATCTGGCCACACTGACGTACTGACATATTTAGCATGGTCCCCTGACGGAACTAGAATTGCTAGTTCTGGTTGGGATCGCCAGGTTAGAGTTTGGGATGTGGAGAGGGGAAAGGAACTACTAACACTGCCCCATGAGCGCTGGGTCAGGGTGGCCGCTTGGTCTTCAGATGGTAGATTTGTGCTCAGCGGCGGTGATGACTTGAGCCTAAAGGTCTGGCAGGTAGACAAGGGCGAGCTTTATGCAGAGTTTCAGATGGGATCGCCCGTCATGTGTCTGTCTACTGCACCGCATGTTTCCTTAGCTGCCATAGGACTCAAGAACGGTGAGCTAAAGGCCCTCGATTTCGAGACAGGCGAAGTTGTTGTCCTTGAGCGGTTCCAGGGTGAAGTGACCGCCTTAGGCTGGTCCTTTGATGGCCGTTACTTAGCCGCTGGTAACCATAGAAACGTCAAGGTCTGGAATATGGAAAGCCACGAGGTAGTGCAGACTATCACGACAGACAACTACTTTTTCTCCTTAGCATGGGGCAAGCAGTCATACTCCTTGGCCAGCGCAGGTTCTAGGGGCATTATCGACCTTTGGTCGGCGTTATCTGCGGAAAACACGCTGCGCATTGCGGGTCATACCGGAGCAGTTAAAGCTTTAGCCTGGTCGCCGCAGGGAACGTACCTGGCCTCAGGGGGAGAAGACCGGCTTATTCGGATCTGGGATCTAGATGCGAGGAAAGAGCTGGAACAGCTGCTTCCGGGCCACAGTGGGCCTATAGAAGCGCTCGCTTGGTCACCTGATGGCACTTACTTAGCTAGTGGTGCCCATGATTTCTTGATCCGTCTCTGGAACATGGCTGATGGCGAGTTTGTGGGTGCTTTTACCGAACGGATCAAAAAACCATTTGTCCATGACAAGGGGTTCGAGTTTGCCGTCGGGCTGAAGTCTGTGAGCCACGAAGATATCATTTTTTCGTTAAGCTGGGCACCTAACAACAAACGGCTTGCCAGTGCCAGCTGGGATAGAACCGTAGCAATTTGGGAAGTACCGGCAGGTACCCAGTCAGTGGGTATAGCTAATCCCCAAGGATGGATTAGTACAGTCGCTTGGTCTCCACACGGTGATCGGGTTGCCTTTGGGGGTTACGATCAGGTTGTTCACATTTACAGCAGTGTGACAGGCGAGGAGATTAAGAGGCTTGAGGGGCATACCAATTGGGTTCAATCTGTTGCCTATTCTCCCGATGGTAAGTACTTGGCGAGTTCTGGTTATGACCGGAAGGTCTTCATTTGGGATCTGGAGACCGGTGAGATCGTGAGAAGCTTACCTGCCGATGAATACGTAGTTACTGCCTTGGAGTGGTCGCCTTGTGGGCGTTATCTCGCAGGGGGCAGCCACAATGGTACGGTGCGTATATGGGATCCTCATTCAGGCGACGTTCTCTTCATGTACCCAGGCAGGGCGGTTGGCCTGCAGACCCTCGCTTGGTCACCGGATGGCGATCGATTGGCTATAACAGAGCATAACTCAGTGATTATACTCGGTGAACTCGATTAGAGAGAACCAAAGCGCCAGAATGTTTATCAAGCTGGCGCTTTACTTTTTACATGAGGACGATCAAAGCACTCGTCTGCTGGAAACACACCGGTTGTTTTCGTAATCCAGTGCGACTAACCCGATTTCGTCTATCGTCCTGCTAAGGCCACTGAACTCCTTCAGGCAGTGTGTGAACACATCGATGAGCCTCTTGTTATCAAGCCCGATGGCCAAGGTGCAGTGGGGATTCCAGTTCCCTGGCAGGTAGTAGAAATGAGCAGCCTCTTGAAACTTGGAGAACGCTTCATGGTAGTGCTTATGCAATCCGATTAGCTGTTCGGTTACGATTGGTGCGAGAAAACATGTCCCCGTTGTTGGAAAAGCCCCCAGGGTAATAAATGTCGCATTTACTGGTTCGAATGATTGTATGAAGCTCTCAAACAGTGGCTGAAAATCTTCCACCGGCAAAGTGCTGTAAGTCGCCAGTGTGATATGCGGCCTTAAGCCCTGAATGGAGATCATACTGGAGTCTAGACCTGTATCAGATAGACTGTGCCATATCTTTTTCACGGCTTCTTCGAGTTCTGCGCTAAAGAAAGCTTCCACAGCATACATTAGTGACGCCTCCTTAGTGGATCTCTTCTCTGCAGCCTGTTTACAGTTCTAGTACGGCCCACACTTCATCTCCGTCAACCTCGCCCGTTTCCTTGAAACCTAAGGAGGCGTAAAGGGAGCGGGCGGCTTCGTTGTCGGGTTTATAGGAGAGCACTACTAAGTCAGCTGCTCCGTGGGGGAAGGAGCGGATGATCTCTAGC
>JAAYMS010000019.1 GCA_012521295.1 Bacillota bacterium | reverse complement strand
GCTAAGTCTTCGACGTTGAACTGGGCTTCCCTGCCCTCAGCGTTTTTCCAAAAACGCCATAAGATCGTTATAGAGATCCCAGGCCCCTTTTTCACCGTTGCTCAGAATGGTTACCTCTTGCTCAAGGGCAGGGACGATGGTGGATATCATAGTTATGCCAGGTGCCTGTCCCTGCATGGTATATGACGTGAGCCCGTTCAGGGCTTCGCCAGCAAAAGGCTTGAGTACATCACAGAGCATATCGTCGGGGATAATCCGCCCGGCAAGCAGTGCCTGCCAGAATCTATGCAGGTCAGCAGCGGTTGTATATGCACCACCCGCAGGGCCCCCTTGAATGGGAACCGCAAAGACATTCTCTATCAACTGCTCGTCAATGAGCATATAACCTGTTGCTGTGCCTTCCGGCAGCCGATCAAGGCGGAAGTATCCGGTTTTCTCCATACCGGCTGGCGCGAAGATCTTGCTCTCGGTGTACTTGATGAACTCTTCGCCAGTCAGTTTTTCCACCAAAGCACCTAACAGTTCAAGAGCATCGTTTCTCTTCGGAGCCTCTTCCAGGAGCTCAGCGGCGGTCATACTCAGTGCCCAATCAGGCATGCCCTCACCCATAATCTCAGCTAGAGGTACAGCGAGAGTGTATCCGCTCTGGTTCAATGCGGAAGCTGCGGCTGTTACCGTGAAGAAACTGCTGCCCGGCCCCATGGCAAATCGGGTGTCGGGAGTGTTGGATACGCCAAATCTCCGATCAGCCAATCCATAGGCGCCAGAGAAGATCTGGTCGCCCCCTTCCCATACCTTAACGACGCCAGAAAACTCAGGATCCACATGTGCTTCACTCAAGCCGGCTACACCCAAACGCTCTACCGCGTTCGCGGTAAGTTCAAATACCTCATCCAATTTGGGGACCGTGACGGGCAGGCCCAAGCTCTCTTCAATTTCCTGGGCAAAGCCGTGAACCGCGTCTTTATCTCCATGAACAACAAAAACACGCTTAACTGAGTCAAACTCTCCTAACCAGCGCATGAGGGCGGTCTTATCACCATGAGCAGAAAAGCCAGTGATCGTATGAATCTTGGCCCTTACCACTACCTGTTCTCCATGAATGCGCACCAGCTTTGCCCCATCCTGGAGCTGGCGCCCCAGGGTTCCTTCTGCCTGGTAACCGATGAGCAGGACTGCCGCTTCTCTGCGCCACAGGTTGTGTTTTAAGTGGTGTTTGATCCGGCCCGCATCACACATACCGCTAGCTGAAATTATGACGGCCCCGCCGGTGATGGAATTAAGGCGCTTAGACTCCTCCACACTCTGTGTGTAGTGCAATCCAGCAAATTCGAAGGGTGACCTTCCCTCTTCTAACATAATTCTGGTTTCATAATCAAAGAAGGAACGGTGCTTGCGGAAAATCTCCGTCGCTGATGTTGCCAAGGGGCTGTCCACGTAGACCTTCAAGGGTGGAATTTCTCCCGCATCCATCAAGCGGCGTAGTTCGTGCAGCAGATCCTGTGTGCGTCCTAGAGCAAAGGCAGGAATCAAGAGATTGCCTCCCCGCGCCATGGTATCGCGCACAACCTCAGCCAGCCGTGCACTGCGGTTTTCCCGATCTTCATGATAGCGCGTTCCGTACGTGGACTCCACGATCACGTAATCCGCATCTTGTAAGAATGTAGGGTCCTGCACGATGGGCTGATCGAGGTTCCCGATGTCCCCAGAAAAGACAATCTTAATGCGGCTGCCATCCTCCTCGACCCAGACTTCCACTATAGCTGCACCTAAGATGTGACCCGCATCCCGCATGCAAATCTCCAATCCTGGCAGAATAGGCACCACTTCGTCATAGATCATAGGACGGAACTGTTTAAGGGTTTGATCGGCATCTTCGCGCTTGTAGATCGGCTCCAGAAGAGGCTGCCCCTGTCTGGCCAATTTGCGGTTCTTACGCTCCACCTCTGCTTCTTGGATATAGGCTGAATCAGGCAGCATAATGGTGCACAGATCGGCCGTCGCTTCGGTGGCATAAATCGGCCCTGGATAGCCATGTTTGACAAGCTTGGGCAGCAGCCCCGAATGATCAATATGGGCATGCGTCAAAATGACCGCATCGATTTCTAACGGATTGAACGGAAAACCACCGTAGTTCCGCTCTCTGAGCTCTTTTGGGCCGTGGAACATCCCGCAGTCAATTAACACCTGATAAGTACCAAAACGCAATAAGAAACAGGAACCGCTCACCGTCTCAGCTGCACCCAGAAATTCTAACTGCACGTCAACACCTTCTTTGCGAGTGTTAACATATTCTTCGCTGCGGAGGGATGGGATTCCTGTCTCTTATAAGCGACAAACATATAAGAACAGCCCACCGCACCAAGAGGTGCAGCGGGCTGTTTGCGCATTGATACTATTCTCTTATTTGTTCCCAGTCGGCTTCAGGGATGGCAGCATGTACTTCAGAGTACCCCAGTGTCCGTATGGGCCCATATATGCATTCTCTGCACCAGGCCAGTTGGTCCAGTAGTACTCGTCCCAGGTCATGAAGCCAGAGTATCCGTATGTCGGAATGCTGGGCATCTCTTCGATCAAGACCTTCAAGGCTTCGGTGCTGACAGCAACGGTCGCCTCAATGTCGGTTGGGTCGGTTGCCCGCATGCGACGGATGATGTCGTCAAACTCTGGGCTAGACCATCTCGAAGCGTGGCCTCTGTTGGGCTCGCCGAGCGGTGCCATGTACTCGGAGTAGAAGGCATTCAGCGAACGATAGAGGTCTACACCTGCACCCCAAGGCTCCAGAGCTGGCCATACAGCGCCAACTTGGAAGTCGCCCATCTGCTGCAGTGTGGTGTAGGCATCAGTTGCGATGTACTCGGCATCGATACCGAACTTCTTCCACTGCTGTACAGCAGCGTTACCATTCTTGAACTGATGATGCCCGACATCGTTGATGTCAGTGATGGTGATCTTCCAGGGTGTGCCATCAGGCAGCAGCCACTTGCCGTTAGCGTCGCGTTTGAAGCCGTTCTTAATCAACAGCTTTTCAGCTACGTCAGGAGCGTACTTGTACCAGCCATAACCAAAGGTCTTCTTGAGTTCCTCTGGATCATCGCTGACTTGGTAGCCTCTCTGGCGTGCGTACTCAGCAATCTTCAGAGCTGCATCTGGATCGTATGG
>JAAYMS010000143.1 GCA_012521295.1 Bacillota bacterium | reverse complement strand
AAGCCTACTGGGAGCACAAGAGCTCGGAAAACGACAACAAACCTGCGGAGATGGAGCCTAAGCGCAACACTGCCGCTTGAACTCAACAACTAGGAGGAGAATTTACACCACAATCAGGACTTGACCTATTTGTTAGATAGCGTTAGTTCTTGGAGAAGGCTGAGCGTTTTCCGCACTGCCCCATTCGGATGGATACCGAACTTGTTGCGGGGAAGAACAGAATAAGGGTTGTGGCAGGGTTTAGGCATAAGAATGTAGAAGATATACTAAACAATCTAGTTCTCTAAGACTGAGGAAATAGCTATGTGTTGATCCATTATTGTCCGATAAGCCGTCATAACGCAGAATTTTGCTGGAGCTAAAGAACGCTGGATGTCTGCCCAATACTCGGGAAGGCCCCGGGGAGTAAACAAGAGCCATAGTGATCGAAGATGGTTCCTGGAAGTGGTCAATCACTCTGATGGGCTCCGCTTTCGCGACACCACGACAGGTGAGGTAACACAACTAGCGTGAGCACGCAATAACCCCATCCCTTTCTGCATACATTGGATAGACTACAGTTACCTGCCCCTTTAGCCCGCAACGTCCGCACACCTGTTTCACCCCAATGAAAGAGACCCGGAACTTACGCAAAACACAGAATGAAGCACAATGCACTAGTACAGCACAGGGGTTCAACCTCCACGATGCGGGTTGACTCACCCACAGGGTGCTCAGAATACTGTCGGACTACGGTAACCCGAAAAGCCCCTTAGGATGGCGTAGTGGATCCGTGACCGCACCTTGAGTGCTGGACTGTGCGGCGAGAGAAGAAGGAGACGTCACGAAGATGCAGTCGAGTACAGGAGCACCTCTCTATTCCAGTAAGATAATTAAGTCGTCAGCACTATTGGCGGACACGTACGCTCTTCTGGCCGGATGGGATGAGACACTGGGCGTTGAAGACAATCTGGCGCGCATCAAGCGCGAGAATCTCTTGGGCAAAGCATCTCGTTCAAGACTAGAGGACATTCTGGCCGCTTTTCGCCGCCGTTACTTCTCCGATCCTTCAGTAGGACTATCAATCTCTGTGTTGGTCAAAGCAGGTTTGCAAACCGACGTGATAATTCCGTTGCTTTACTATCATTCGGCCAAAGAAGACCGCCTGCTGTACGATGTCGTCACACAGGTTTTGGCGTCCTTGCGGGCCTTCGGGCAAGATAGCATCTCGCACACTGAGATGTATTCCATATGTCGGGCACTTAATTGATCACTCAGTTGATCTAGCTGCTCTTCTTTTCTGTTTGTGAGCTCGGTAAAAAGGATGTTCTAGCAAAAGCAGATCGAGTCCGTTTGTCACATGACTTAATTCGCAGGAAGTGTCAGGCGGGGAGGTGGTAATGTGGCAGACATATATTGGACCGACTACCTAGAAAAGCTCATCTATTTGGAGCAAGCTGTGGGACACAAGACACATTACACCATTCTTGAACCGTTCCAAGTAGAAAGAACGGTGATTGGTTTGCAGGCTGCAGCTCGGACAATCGCCGACTTTATCGGCCTGAACGAGTACATGTTCGTTGTAGCGGTCGTTAACCTAGACGGAAAAGCAGCTCACATAGAGTTGACTTGTAGTGGCAGAGAGGTGTTCATTGAAATAAGCGAACGCTTAATGTCAGTGCCTGGACCAGGGGTTCTAGCTGTTCTATCTCATGAAATATGTCACAAGTACCTACATCATCATGGTTTAGATATCTCAGAAATGCACGGAGCATATGAGAACGAGGTCCTAACGGACTTGTGTGCCGTCTTTCTTGGTTTGGGTAAGCTCATGCTAAACGGCTGTAAGCTCAGAACAACTCATCACACATCAAATTCTGTGGAATCAACGACGTTTGACATAGGATACTTGTCCAGAAAGCAGCTGGCCGCTGTATACAATCTGGTTTGTGCTATGAGAAACATAAGCAGAAGCGTAGCAGAAAGAAACCTGACTCGCGATGCGCTCAAAGATGTTCGGTATATGAGAGATATATACCGAGAATTCTACGATAATGCCTTTCACAATGCTGATTTCATTCAAGAAATCATAGATGCATACAAGGGATATGTGGATCGAGCTCAGGGCATTCTCGCTGAAATAGGCTTTTTGGCTGAACGGATCGAGAGAGAGGTAGTGAAACCAGCTGAGCTTTTTGTGAACCGCTCACACCGGGCCATTTTCGACGAATCGAAGAAGCTCTCGAGTCGACGCGAGACAGTGTATGACCCGGCTCTAAGATACTTGAAGAATTTAGAGTGTCATTTGCATTTCGCGTCTGTTATGGAAGCTTTACAGGCGGTTCATCGCGAAAGCAACGAAAAACGCCAGGCTTTGGTGCAGCTGATAAATGATTGCCGTATGTCGTCCCACAACACTGCCTTCGCAGAAGGAATGGGGTCAGTCAGTACTGTCCGATGCCCCATAGATGGTTTTTCGATTGAGGTATCTAGTCAGGACGAAGCGGTTTGTCCATCGTGTGGTTATGTCTTTCGCCTGTTTAATCAAAGCTAGTGTTCCCAAGATTAAACGAGAAAGGAAGGAGAAGTGTATGGTGGCGCAAGGTTTTCAAGGGGAAGTCAACACTTTTCCGGACATCTCTTAAGCGACATCAGTGGTCAAGTCCTGATTGTGGTGTAAATTCTCCTCCTAGTTGTTGAGTTCAAGCGGCAGTGTTGCGCTTAGGCTCCATCTCCGCAGGTTTGTTGTCGTTTTCCGAGCTCTTGTGCTCCCAGTAGGCTT
>JAAYMS010000142.1 GCA_012521295.1 Bacillota bacterium | reverse complement strand
CCGAATTATTCTTGGTCTATGCTGGAAACCCTCTTTTTGTGGTTTATAATTTTGTTATTTTTTCTAAATGGACAGCGCATATTTCTTTGCATTTCGCAGCAGCTTGCCCCGTGTATGTTAGAGGATCGGAAATTATCTTAGTTTGTTCAGGTGTGAACTTCGCCAAATAGGGTGAGAGTTCCGGGCTCTCCTGCGCAATCTCCACCACACTGCGGCCTGTCTTCTCAGCCTCCAGTGTGAGCTTACGCACTGCTTCGTGGGCGTCAGGATGGCCGTGTGCAGCTAGGAGAATGTAAAGCGGCTCGGCCACGATTAGGCCCGCGTTCAGCTCAAGATTCTTCAGCATCTGTTCTTTATCAACAGCCAGCTTCTTCGTCACCTTAGTCAGCCGCTGGACAGCCATGGTAAGAGCGGCCACTATCTCAGTCACAAAGCGCGCTGATGCGGAGTTAGTTAGGTCTCGCTGATGCTCGCTGATCTGGTCCATATAGACGGTCATCATCCGAGGCATAAAAGCCTTCCACATGCTCTTCACATGCTCGTAGTTCCACGGATTGCGTTTATGCGGCATCGTTGAGGAACCAACCTGTCCTTCTTCGAACGCCTCCCCTACTTCGCTGAGCTCCGTACGCTGCAGGTGGCGCATATCATCGGCGAAATTGGCCAGTACTCCAAAAGCGCTTGTCAGGGCATGCATTAAGTCGAGAACATACTCTGGTTCTACAATCTGTGTTGAATGATCGCCAGGTTTGAGGCCTAAGAGAGCTAGAACCTCTCGCTCGAAGTCTTGAGGGTTTTCGAACAGCAGCGAGCTTGCGTTGTAAGCTCCGACCGCTCCTGCCATTTTGCCCCGCAAGTTGTCCTTTGCCTCCTTGATCTTCTCGATTCTTCCTCCCAGGCGGCTGACATACTCAGACATGGCAAACCCGAAGGTAATCGGTACTCCATGCTGTCCATGGGTGCGCCCGACCATCGGCACATCGGCGGTTTTTTGAGCTAGGTCAATCAATACTCGGAGAAACTCCTCCATGCGGGGCAGGAGGACCTTATCCACCGCATCGCGCAGCTGCAGGGCCCGGGCAGTGTCGAGAATGTCGACAGATGTGGCAGTCAGGTGAATAAAAGGGCGTACTTCTTCACTGACCTCCCGCTGAATGCAGTTCACCAATGCCCGCACATTATGCCGGGTAATCTCTTCCTCAGCACGCACATCCGCCGGCGTAATACGCTGGCAGGCCCTGTGCACCTCAGCTGCAGAACCCTTGGGGCTGATATTCCGGTTTTCCAATGCCTGAACCAAAGCCCACTCTACTCGCATTTGATAGCCGATATAGGCTTCTTCTGACAAGACGGCAGAGAGTTCGCGCCAGAGCTCAGGATCGGACGCATGATAGCGATGATCAAGAGGACTTAGGTTCGCGAAAATATTCATGCTGCTCAACTCCCTTATATGTACCAGAATAAGACAACATATCCAGGTTATACTGATCATAAATATAAATGAAGTGCATAGGGGGGTAGATACGATGTCAACACAGAAATCGTCTGCATTAAAAGAACGCACCACCGGCCGCATCTGGACAGACGAGGAGAAGGATATTGTATGGGAGCAGGTACTCTATGCTAAAGCCAACGACCTGCCTCTCACGGAAGCCTTCCGCAGAGTGGCCCGCATCCTGCCACACCGCTCCGAAGCGGCTGTAGGAATGCTCTATTACAATGTACTCCGCAAAGAGCGAGAAGAACCTAAAGCAGAGGCAACTCCAAGCCCGGTTAAGACTAGCCCAGCTCGGGCCCGAGAACTCAAACTAGATCCTGAACTCATTGCTGCTTTTCAAGGACTACCCGAATACATCCAACAGGTCGAAAACCGCATTAAGCGCCTCGAAGCCGCCGCAGGCCAACCCAGTGTTGAAAGCATCATCAAAGCTCTAGGAGCACTTGTCCAAGCACACGAGAGCTCAAGTAGTCAGGCTGCTGAGATTGAGGAATTGAGGCGAACCATCGAAGAGCTCCAAGCCGAAAACCAGAGGCTGCGGGAAGCCCTAGAAAAGCTGGAGCAATCTTATCAAGATGCGGTAGGCGTCTACGAGATGTTTACCAACATGGCTAGTATATCACAGATTATGAGCCTTGGGGATTTCAAACAACAGATGAAAACTACCCTAGACAAATGGGGTAATGTGCTGGATATCTCCTTTGAACGCGTTAAATAAGAAATAATCGGCCTGCCTACTGGCACAGCCGATTTTTCTTATCTCTAGATAAAAAACAAAGGTAGTACAACAATCGTCAACGAAACAAAGGCCAAGAGCAGTGAATACATCCCGCAGAACCCCACTATTCCGGGCCCTAAGAAGGTAGTAAATACAGCCGGATAAACCTCTTCGCCAACGCCAAAGAACATGAAGGCTAAGGTAAACAGAGCGCAGGCTATTCCCCTCAGAAAAGGGATGGATTGCCTTTCT
>JAAYMS010000141.1 GCA_012521295.1 Bacillota bacterium | reverse complement strand
TTTATCAATATACATCTTCCTGTGCGGGCCATCACTCGCCAAAGAAGCCGCTGCGTTAGTCGCCAACAGGCCCCACGGATGCAATGCTGGTTCATCAATTAAAGTTCCGTCAACTGCATAGATCTTGTACTCTTCCATCGGAATTTCAGCAAAGAACTCTTGAATGCGGTTTGACTGTTCTACCTGCCAAGGATCAACTCGGAACCATTCCCAATCAAGGGCTACATTGAGTGCTACCCGATAGGAGTCGCTGTAGAAGTTGCCATGGCCGCCAGTGAAGTTTGGTGTTCCATCGTATTCAGAGTACTCGGGCGCAAGTCCTGTCACTGGATGGCAGGCTAATTTGAGAAAATCCCGGCTGGCTGCGGCGGCCTCTTTCCAGAACTGGCGATCCTCTTCTGGCCCCCAAAGGGAAAACAGCTCATAGAAATGAGGAAGATGGTACGAGGGGTCTGTCCAGGGAGTTTCCGGTACGAATTTAATCAGCTTATTTTTCGGATCCCACATGGGGTCGCCTTCTTCTCCATTTTCACCTTTATGTACGCAGGCAGTCAGAATCTGCTTGGCCTGATTGCTGTAGTCAAAGGGGTATTCGCCGTCACCCCAGCGGTTTGAAGCAAACAACAAGGCCATGGCGAAGTATTCTTCTCCATCAGGAGCTGGCCCCTGTGCTCTACGAGTGCCATCGGGGTTACACGACCAGGCAAAGTAATGCTTATATTTGCCGCTGTCATGCCACATATACGTGAGTGTCCACTTCCATATCCGGTTAAATAGTTCTTGGTCATTCATCTGGACAGCCATCATCATACCATACGACTGCCCTTCAGTGCGTACATCCAGATTGCCGGTGTCTAAGAGATAACCCATATCGTCTCCGACAGGGTAATAAATCCGGGTGTTATCATCTCCAAAGAACAACTGCTCAAATGTCTGGGCAATCTTCTTCTCGATCTCTTCCTCCGAATAGCCGAACTCCAAGAATACGTTGCGATACTTACCTGTGTAGAACGCGCCCTTTTGGTTACTCATTCAGCTTCACTCCTTGGTATATTCTGCTATTATCTCTAACGCCTATCTTTCTAGCTGCAGAGTGGTTAATCCTGTCTAAAGAAGACGTGAAAAAAGAGGAAACAATATGTTTCCCCTAGCGCACGATTATTAGAGACCTAAGTTCATACCGATTTAACGCAGTACTACCTTGAGGCTTTACGAATTGGTGCTATAATGATAGTGACATCTCCGAATTATACAGCGGGGGACCCAATCTTTTGGGGTGAATCTAGACTATGCCGGGTAGTCTGGAGGGGCAACTTGGGTGCCCTAACCCGTCAGCTAACCCCGTAGGAGTTCACCAAGCGTATGTTAGCTCGTTGTTCGAGTCTGCATGCGTTTTTTTGTTCCCCAAAATACCACCCTGAGGAGATGATCGCATGAAGAAGTGCAACTACTGCGGAACTGCTAATTGGTCCTTCCAAACTTATTGTGAGAAGTGCGCCGGTGCTTTGGTTAGTGATAACCGCTCCGACAGGCCTCGCAGAACCATTTTCCGGATCTTAGACAATACGCCCAAGAAGAATCATGAAATGGGCATGTACTTTACCGGCAGCATCGACGCTCGTTAGTAATACACTCCATACGTCAAACCGCCCAGTCTGAACCAAGCAGGCTGGGCGGTTTTTTGATCAATGATACGGTCATCAACCAATACTAGACGCTTCTCTCAGAGGTGGTAAGCGTCCCCTAATATCTCCTCACAGTCGCAAGACTGTCATACACATCTAAATACATGTCATATCGGCGTCGGTATAATTTTGTCAGCTCGACTTCTCGAGGCTGGCAGGCAGGAGCTGCTGTGATCTTCGCTGTCAACTCATGGAGAGCATCTGCCCCTCCACTTACAGCAGCTGCGGCCACAAGGGCTGCTCCAAAAGTCGAATCATTCTTTACGCCAGTGGTAAAGAGCTCTCTGCCAAAGATATCACTGGCCATCTGCAGCCAGGACTTGGAGTTCATTATACCACCAGAAACCAAGATCTGCGCTGGTTCTCCGGCTGTTTCGGCCAGAATCTCATAGCAGTGATAAAGGTTAAACAAGATCCCCTCCAGCACCGCGTAATACATCTCAGCAACCCCGTGGTGGGGTTTTAGCCCCACGAATCCTCCCAAGCGGTTTTCTCCCCAACCCGGGCACCTTTCTCCATAGATGAAAGGCAGAAACAGTGGTGCTTTAGCCGGATCCACCCCTGCCGCTGCCTGTCCAAGAGCGGTGTAGTCCTGATCAGGCCCCGCGAAGTTCCGCATAAACCATTCCACATTGTTAGTCGCATTAGTAGCTGCTCCAGCCAAATAGAACCCGTCCAAGAGATAATAACACCAGGTAGATGGCTCGTCGGGCAGTGCTGGTTCATGCAGAGCCAAGCGCAGCGCTCCGCTGGTGCCAACTGAAAACGACATCACACCCTGACGGGCACCGCCCACCGCTACCTGGTTCAGTGCTCCATCAGGCATTCCCACCGTGACGGGTGTACCGCTGGGCAAACCCACATGTTGAGCCGCTGCAGCTGAAAGCCCACCCACATAAAACGCGTCGTCAAGATTCCCCAGTTGCTCTTCGCTGAGGCCTAC
This sequence comes from Bacillota bacterium, assembly GCA_012521295.1. Lineage (GTDB taxonomy): Bacteria > Bacillota > Limnochordia > Darwinibacteriales > Darwinibacteriaceae > JAAYMS01. The sequence continues at coordinate 2,689 of JAAYMS010000141.1, read as the reverse complement.
TAAATCAAGCAGTTCCTGATCCCAATGGAGAGTGTGCAGGTTAAAGAAGCCAGAACCTGCGGCACTTGAGCGGGAAACCGCCTGTTCGCCAGTGAGCTTTAAGAAGAGATACTCGATCTGCGATGAGACATAACGAGCCCTGCAGGTCAGCTCTGGTGAGGTTTTGGTTAAATGCCAATACTTGAATAGTGGGTACATGGCGTGGGCCATGCACCCAGTCTTGTGGTAGAACTCTTGGACAAAACCTTTGTCTTGCCGCGCTTTGGCCGCAGTGGGAGCAGATTGTAGATCCGCCCAGGTGCTGATTCGGTGTAGGGGCAGCTTGTCCTGATCAAGCAGGAGCAAGCTGTGCCAAGTTCCACTAAGGCCAATGGCATCTACCGGAACATCTATTTGACTGACCAGCTCTCGCAGAGTATCTAAGGCCACAGCCGTCATTCTATCCGGATCTTGCGTGAGGCCGTCAGTCACATCAGCGGATAGCCGTCGCTCCACAGTCCGTATAATCCCCTGTTTCGAAGAAAACAGCGCACACTTTGCCGAGGAACTGCTCACTTCCAAGGCGATGACATGTACGGCGTTCACCTCTGCACCTCCCAGCGCTCAGCGGCAATCCAGAGACCAGTGGCCGGGTTGTCGATGTAGAATATCTTGCCGTCGTCGACAAATCCGGGTTCCCACTCGTGGATCGGATAACGTTCAAGCGCTTCTTCGTACGGGAGATAGGCAAACCCGACCCCTGTGATTTCCGCCTCCGTCAAGTGCGGTGATGCGATAGATACCTTGAAACGTCCGTCCACCGACCCGTGAATCAAGTGAGCCGCAGCCGAGAGGTTTTCCTGGAGATCCTGGTTCTGAGAAACCCTCAAGATGGCCTCTCTTCCTGAGTAACCATACTTACGGATCAAACCATCGATAATCTCATCCTCACCGAAGCGGCGCAGGCCGGGTGCAATTATGACGAGCTCTCCCCCGTCGGCCATGGCCATACGTGTCCGATAAATCGCCTTGCAGCCCAGCCAGGTGGTCTTGAACTCCTTCTCATCGAGGTAGACCACAATCTTTTCTAGTGCCTTGGGCATCATGTTGATATTCTGCTTCTGGCTCATGGCAACGGCTGCTTCAAAGGGCTTCCGATCAGTCCCAATATAAAGCCCGAATAGATCCGTAAGGCCCGTTCCGCCATTAACTGCCGTAGAGTTGGCAGTCAAGATGTATACCAAGGGAACATTCTGCAGGAAGTTCTCCTGGGCATAGTCGTAGACCCGGCGTACCGGCGAATGGTCCCTACCCAGCAGCCTTTCCATGCCATACGCTGCTCCTAAGAAGTGGGACTTGTTGATCATGTCAGGGCCGCCACAGCCCACGAAGATGTTTTTACTGTAATTGGCCATGCCGACTACTTCATGAGGGAGCACCTGGCCTATGGAGATGATCAGATCGTAGTCGCCGCTCACAATCCGCTTGTTCACAGTTACATCGATGGAATAATCCAAGATCCCTTCGGAAACCTCTGACACAAAGCTTCCCGGAATGGTTCCCAGATGAACACAATCGCTGCGCCAGTTGTGGACCACGAAGCATTCAAGTGGGATCTCCGGGCCGAACATATCCCTAATCTCAGCCTCGGTCATGGGGACGTGGGTTCCTAAGGCGGGCATAATGTGAATCTCTCGCCCCTGCAGATATCTATAAAGAACGGCGGTGATCTTCCCTGCTCCCGAATGCTTACGGGTAAAATCCGGAGGCAGCAGCAGAACCTTCTGAACAGAATCATCCAGCCCCTGCACTAGATCTGCCAGCGCCGCCTCCACCTCGCTCCAATTCAGCGGCTTGTCTACTTGTTCTCTGATGATTGCCGAAACCATTACTACACCTACTTTTCTATAAATTTCCAGAAATTGCCGCCGAAGAGATCGCTAATATCCCGGGCGATCTCATCTTGAGTCAGCTGCCAACCAGTTTCCAATAAATCAGTGTATTTGTCGAGCAGTACCTTACCGATGATCTGCTTAGAGTGATCCCATTTGTAGATCAACTGCTCAATCACACGGGCGTCCGAGTGCTGCGGGATAAACGCCAACCCCAGAGTCTCCACGCGCATGCGCGTTATTTCCTCGATGATGCTCGGGTTGTTTAAGAACCACCAGCAACCGAATACCATAAGATTGCGGAACTTGCGCGCTGTGATGGCCAGTTCATGCTGGTTTTCCCGCGAAAGAAGCGTAACTAAGAACTTGTTAGCTGGATACTTGGCACATAAGTACTCGACAGCCTTGATGTCAGATTTGCCCAGCGAATCGCCTGCCAGGCGAAGCTCAGGGTTAACCTGCCGCTTAGTCCCGATCATCATCGCAAATGGCACGTTGAGTGCGGCACACGCTGGCAGAATGCACTTTTCAATCAGCTGTCCCCGGATGGATTCGTCTGGCATAGTGAAGTTGCACGGCAGCGATGCGGCTAGGTACAACCCATTAATCTTCTCCAACCACTCACGGAGAAAGCGTTTTACTTCTTCCACCGTCTGCTCGTTAAGAGAAGGCTCAACCTTATAGCCCCAGGCTTCTAGATCCGAACAGGCTTTGGGAAAATCATTCAGGAGTGGATCGACCCGCAGAGCAGCTCGAAATCGGGCATCCTTCGTTCCACCTTCCTGCCACAACTTGTGTTCAATGGGATCGAAGGGATC
>JAAYMS010000140.1 GCA_012521295.1 Bacillota bacterium | reverse complement strand
CTCAGAATCATGTATCTCGGTCGACACTGCGTCGGGCGAGGCGCCGCACAGATCGGTAGAATGCAAGAAGTGTAGCGGCGACGACTCTCATCGGTCGCGGCCCCTCTTGCATCATACGTAACAACTTCTTGGCTAGAAGCTCAACACCGACCGGAACACAGTAAAGGTACACTATTGGCGAAATGCGGCACTTCCTTCTCCTGATAAGATCGACGATTTCACCACTGAATTGATCCATTCGTCTGATGAGCAGCGCCTGTGCTAAGTACCTATTTCGCTTAAGCGTGTACGCATCGATGTCGAACACCCTATCGTACAGCCTTAGCTTTCTCAGCAACTCCAACGTCACCAGCGTCCTCATGCATTTGTCGCACACTGAACAGTTCCGTACTACGCTAGTTGACGACAAGCTATTGCAAACATGCAGGTACCTATAGGTTGGCTCGAAACCTGATATGATTTCTACCTTCTCAACCCGGGTATACCGGGACACGGCAGAGTAAAACACTGTCGATTCCGTAGATAACATGCTCAGAGTAGGCAGATCGTAATACGCGCTATCCTGCTCAGTCAATTGAAACGAGTCAAACCTGTATGCGGATGCATAGTAGTAGTTGCGGAGAAGCTTCTGAAGGTTCAATGCGCAGGCGACATTTCTTACGGTGTGCGTCAGCTGGTGTTTCATCTGGAGCAGTTCGCTTATGTTCGAGTCGACAGGTATAGGACTGATTCCCTGCTCACTTACGAATTGGCTGACCGATTGAAGCCGGGCCTGATAAATACTTCGAGCGGCCTCACCCCCGTACTCACCGTGAGAACCGGCGTTAAGAAAAGTAAAGTACTGGATCCTATACTCCGCCTCGCATTCAAGATGGCCATATATGGTGCAAAAGGAATCAGCGCCACACAAGAGACCGGTTCCCACTGCATTTCCCACGTTTAGATCCCTCGAGGTTAGTGCATTTGGAATAACCGTTATCCTCTTCCACTCTGGATTGGCCATGCTCAGCGCAGGTATAAGGTAGTGGGTCAATCCGCGTAGTATAACCGCGCTGACATCACAGCATCGAGCCGAACGTCCTCGCCACGACTCATTCCGAGCAGAAGCAACCCTACGACAAAGGCATCAGCAGTCTCAGTAACCACGTAATTCTCGAATCTGCTGGGCAAAGAAAACCATAGATAATCGAATCTGTCCCCAATCGCAAACCTAGATCTGACTATAATTTGATTGCCATCGCATATGCGTTCCGGCGTTCCTATCACTAAAACTCTTTGAGGACCTCCCCTCAGGGCTCTCTGGTATAAAAGGTAGATGCCCAACTCTAGTTCGCCGTCGCAATATCTCTGACAGACACCGATCACTTGCTGCTCGGGCCCCTTCGGGCTCTTGATCTCATACATCCGTTTCTACGGTGATAACTCAGACAGCGATTCTACTACTCTCGTTTCTTCCCTCTCTATCTCTTTCAGCCGTTTCTTTATCTGCTCCGCTACCGTTTTCTTGCACGATAGAAGCTCAAGAGCCGCGTCCTTCAGCTTTTCACCTATATCATCAATCGATATAATCCATCTTGAACTACCGTAAACGTAATCCGCCATCCCTAATCCTTTGAGGCTATAGGTGATGAATATCGTTGGTATTCCCTCGGTTATGGCGTTTATGGCACAATGCATTCTTGCAGCAATCACGATATCACATGTCTTGAGAAACCTCTTGGTGTTTATAAACCCGTTACAATCTTCCAGTATACTGACAGACGCTTCCTTGGTTCTTAGGTCCGAAAGATTGTTGTAAACACTCCTTAAGAACGCCAAATCGTTGTCCTTTTCTGAAAACGGGCTTACAACATGGGGTACTAACACTAATTCGATATTTGGAATCGTAAGCAAATCCCTAACACTTTTCATCACTTGCCCCTCTAGGAAATCATTGTTGGATCCCCCATATTCGTATAGTGACAACGGACTAAGATTCAAAGCGATTCTTATCTTGCTTCTGTTCTTGTCTGTTTCTCCTCTGACTCCGAACTCGCCCTTCACATAGAATGCCGGATCCGGCATCACCAAAACCTTACTTGTGTCGATGTGTTTCTCCAGATACCTATATGTCATTTCTTCTCTACAGTATATCCGGTGAACGTCACTTAGATGGCTAAAATAGTACTCCTTTACCTCGTCTTTGTTCCCGAAAGGCCCAATCGACGCTCCCCAAATGACCAGTGGTCTGTATTTCACAAGAGTCTTTCCAAACTCAACAATAGCGTTATACGCTTGTTCTTTACCCTGATCGAGGATAAACCTCGGTATAGTGTAGATGTCCCCACCGATAGAAAAAACTACGTTACATTCTTCAGCGACAGCTTTCGCATCCCAGATTGGCAAACGGATTCCCGACGAAACAGTTCTTAGGAGCTTGTTTACAATGCGTCTCAATAGCTTGAACCTGCGGATTGGGACCTCCTTACAGACAATATCTAGGTCCTTTAGTATGGCAGAATCCTCACGCGGACAATATGTATATAGAACAATGCTGCTATTGGGCCATGCCTCTCTAATCAACCTGTACGTTCCCCTAACAATAGCTTCACAGCCGAAGTTGTACAATCCCTGTATGCCGAATAACCCAATAGTAAAGCGCCCATTCATTTCATTACTCCTTCAACACGTCAGCTCCATTGAGCACCTTTACATATCATTCCAGAGGAGCTCCTATGCACTCATTCGTTGCCGCTCAGATGAAAATCTTGCCACGCTTCATCCTGGGGTATAGCATTCATCTCAAAGCCGATGACAGTGTGACTCTACACCTCAGCGAGGCTCGGCGGTCCTCGGATTGTCCGTCTAGACGAAACTGTACTGCCTTGAAATCTTCCAGACACTTCATCCATCAACTTGGTGCGTATTTCTGATATACTCAATGTCGCCCACCCAAACCATCTCCAATCCCCTCCCTTGTCTAGGCTCACGCAGTTGCTAGGATGTGAGAGATTGGGTTGAGGCAATCAGATCTCTGACCCTACGAATGCAAACTCCCCTATTATTCTCCTAGCCATGCACTCGGGTTTGAGTTGGTCTGGCAACTCATACTCACCGACTCTGAGTTGGTCCCTTGCTTGCTCTATAGCTTCAATTATGGAATTCTCGTCGTTTTCACATAGTAGGAACCTGTCGAATGATCCGAGAAACTCTCTCAATTCCTCCTTGTACTCTCCATCCAAGATAACTACGATCGGCTTCTTATAAGCTGCGCAGTAGTAGATCTTCCCGGGTATTTGCGTTCCTCTCCTATTGCACAAGCAAGCTATTACATCAGACTCGCTCTCTACTCTTGTCGCTTCCTTGTATGGTAACTTACCCCGTACTGTTATATTATCAGTGCTCTGCAATTGCAGGTCTGAAGGGCCACAGATGCTCAATCTGAAACCCTTCATTCTAGCGGCGTTGTACAAGGGAAATATGTTTCTTACAGTAGATCTATATGCCCCAGAGTACGCCACTGAAATCTGAGATGTGTTCCCTCTGTTAACACTATCTCTTCCATTGCTCTGTACACTAGCATAGACTTGATTGGCATAATCCATTTTATGGGCTAGGTCTGGAAAAGTGTCTCTCTGTACTTTTAAAGTCAATGGTGAAGCGTATATAACCCTATCCGCTTTAGATATTAGTTTCTTTTCATAATACTTAACTATTCTGTCTCTCCAATCGTTTTTTCTGGTTATATCGTGTAACATGGG
>JAAYMS010000139.1 GCA_012521295.1 Bacillota bacterium | reverse complement strand
CGAGAGCTTCAGGGTCTTCCTTAGTGGTGGCAGGGATAGCCATCGCATAGAGGCCGCCAGACACTGCAGGAGCTACATAACGATCCATCCGTGGTCCCTTAGGCAGAGGCACGACGCCGAGATCGTCTTCAAATTCTTCAATGATGTACAGGGTCCAAGGACGGATGATGGCCATTGCCACAAGGTCGTTCACGATCGCTTGGTACCCAGGCATATCTTTGTAAACGACACCCAAGAGCTCAAGCTCTTGATAGAAGTTCAGCGCTTCGAGAGCAGCTGGCGAATCAAGTGCAAAAACCATTCTGCCGTTTTCATCCCGCTCTACAACCGATGCGCCATTGGTAACCAGCCAGTTAGCTGCTCTAGGGAAGCCCCATGGAGAAGCGTATGGCGAGTAACCCCACAGGTCGGTTTGACCGTCGCCATCTAGGTCACGGGTCGCCTGAATTGCGATTTCCTTGAACTTCTCCCAAGTCCACTCGCCGTTTTCTACCAGTTCATACAGGTTAGGCAGGCCGAGCTGTTCGAACAGGGTCTTGTTCCATACGATGCATTCGAAGTCAGGCTGCTGTGCCCGAGCACGAGTTGCCAGCTGCACAATGTTAGCAGTGGTTGGCGAGAAGAAATACCTTTCACCGCGATAGGTCAGGACTTCTTCATCGATAATCTGGTCAAACAAGGAAGGCTGAATATTCACGTTGGTCAATGGATAGAAGAAACCTTCGTTGGCGTACTGGTATGCGTCGCCCACTTTTACGTAGTAGATGCCATCTGCTGTTCCAGCCAGGAGTCCTTGCTGCAGATCCTCGATGATGGAACCGTTGTCATAGTGCATAGCTACGATTTCGATCTTGACGTTGAACTGTTTTTCGATCTCTTCAAAGTGTGCGTTAGCATAAGGGTCACCCCAGAGCCCTTCACGGCTCATGTCGTGGGTCACAATCCTGACTGTGCGGCCGCCGAAGTCATACTGGGCCAAGGCAGGAGTGAACCCAAGAAGTAAGAGGCTCAAAACGAGTACACTGACCAATAAACCTTTTCTCCGCATTAGATATCCTCCTTTTTATACTGCAGTTTTCCCATTGCCTCTGACCAGCTTGCTGTCCACGCCCCTACATAGGCACCACTCCTTATACATGGATTCTGCCTTATCCGACTAAACCGGTTCTTTCGATGCTTTCTACAAAATGGCGCTGCATAATCAGGAAGAGAATCAAAAGGGGTGCCATAAAGAGCATCATCCCGGCGTTATTTAACAGCGATGTATACTGCCACGGGTAGTTCGATGACACAGGACTGTTAGATACGAAGTAGTTGGCAAAGTTCTGCAGTGCCAATGATAAGAACCCATCTCCTGTGCGGATAAACAAGTTAGTGTAGAACAGATCGTTCCACTGCCACACAAAGGAGAACAAGAACACGATGGTGAGAGCTGGTTTCGCGCCCGGCAGCATGATCTGGAAGAAGGTCCTAAAGGATGAGGCACCGTCGATCATGGCAGCTTCTTCAAGGCTGTCTGGCATGCCCTTAAAGAAGTTGGTCATGATGTAGATAAACAGCCCGTTCTTAAGGCCCATAGCTGTCATTGAAGTCAAGATGAACGGCCAGTACGAACCGAGCAAGTTTATTCCAGGCTCCTTAATCAGTCCAAAGAGATTAAAGAAGCGGAAGTTTAGGAACAACGGAATCATGATCATTTCCGGCGGTACCACCAAGGTCAAGAGGACCAGGGCAAAGCATAAGTTCTTCCCGCGGAAGTTGTACCTGCCAAATCCGTATCCCACAAGGGTGCTCGATGCGAGCTGTAAGATGCTCACCGTTAAGGTCAAGCCCAGGCTGTTGAGGAAGGTACGGGGATAGTTCATCCACTCCCAGGCGATGCGATACTGTTCCATAGTAAAATTCTTGGGCATGAACCGCACCGAAGAGTCGAACATGTCATCGACATGCATGATAGACGATGTGAACTTGACAATTAAGGGGTATAAGATCATAAAGCACAGCCCTGCCAAGATCACAGTCCGCACAAAAGACCAGCCAACCTTCCCCAGCTTGTGCAGGCGTTTTGCATGCTTGAGGTTGCGGGCTTGCCGCGTCTTGTACTTATAAGCAACAGCCATACTCGCCCTCCTCCGCTACTTGATATAAACCACACGTTTAGAAAAGACACCGACGATAATGCCTAAGATTAGAGCGATGGCCAAGAAGTACAGCATCGACATGGCCACGCTTACCCCATAGCCGCCCCGGCTCCACGCATTGTCCGCAATAAAGACCACCATCTCGTTGCGGTACGATGTAAACGAATCGATGATGATGTATACTGCGTTCACCAAGATCATGGGGCTTACAAGGGGGAAGGTTATCATCCAGAACCTCTCCCACCCTGTAATGCCTTCCACATCCGCCGCCTCGTAGAGATCAGTTGGCACCGACTGGAGCCCTGCTAGGAAAATCAAGATAGGTATGGCACTGGCCTCAATCACCAGGGGAATCCGGTTAACCACCGCTACGATGTACTGGATAAACCCGGCCGGAAGCCGCAGCTGGAGAAGGAGGTTGAGGAAATACTCTCCCCCCATCATGAAGGAAGCTTCCTGCACCATGGCCTGGTTCATGATGTCGTTCATCTCCATCTTGATAACCACACCAGCGCTTAGGATCACCGGCATAAAGAACACCATTCTTACAAAGGATCTGCCGATGAACCTCTGGTTGAGCACCACCGCAATAAAGAACGAAAAGATCAAAATGGCTGGGATATCAACAATCGTGTTGATAATCGTATTGGTCAGAATCGGGACAAAGTCTGGGTCCACAAACAAGATGCGGTGGTAGTTGTCCAGCCCCACAAACGTGGTTGTGTAACCCGTAGGTACGATTTTCAGCTCACTAAAGCTGAACACAACCGCCTGCACGATGGGGATCAAGAAGAAACACAAGAATCCAATGAGGAACGGCGAGATGTAAAGGTATCCCTTTAGGTTCCGTTTTTCCATCAACCCCAGTTTGAACTTCTTCATCGCGCTCCCCCCTCTTTAGAATTGATAAAACACCGGCGGCCCTGTCAGGCTGTGCAGCACTAAAGTGTAGGTATCGTAATTTACACTGATACTGCAGCCATTATCATAAACAGTCAGGTACCAGTTATCCCCAATCTTAACGTGGTTTGTGATGCTGGCTCCCCGCACATGCTGGGCAACTTCGTTCGCCAGGGTATAATCACGCACAGCCCGTTCCAGCCAGTCTTGGAAGCGCACCGCATACCAGCGGTTATAGTGCGTGTTGCTGATCAGTTCGGTGTTTTCATAGGCCCATTGGAAGTGGAGCCCACCGCCGAACACAATTGTCTGCAAGAGCTCACGGCGATAATCTGCAGTCAGGTTGAGCGGCTCACTGGCGTAATCCACACATCCCTGCAGCACCAACTGGTAGAAAGGCACCGTTTCATCTAGGATTTCATGGTTCGAGCTGCCCGTAGGGATGTTCACCACTCCATCTACGTAAGGCAGGACAAAGGCATTGCCACCATCAGCCAAGAGCCCAAAACCACCCTCTTTCAGACGAGCAAGTTCTGCTTTCGCAAACGCTGCCCCCTGCTGACGGTCGATTACCTGTTCTGGCTTGCTCTCAAAGCTCGAGTTGACGTACTTCCCTAAATCGTCCAGGGCGATCTTAGAGATACCGTACTCTGCGGCGCTGGCCATGAAACTGGATACTACCTTTTCTAAGGCAGCTGGCGAGAGGATATATGGGTCTGCATCACCGCCCAGGCCAAAAGCCAGGTCGTACACCCGCAGATGCTTGGGGCGATTATCAAAGAACTTGGCCGCATCACGCCGAGCTCTAAAGCTGTCCAGCAGCGAATCTTGGTACACGATCTGAAACCCTACCTGCGGGTAGAACTCGATACCCCTCTCCTCGAGGAACTGCTGAAGCTTGCGGAATCCTTCTTCTCCCCCAACGCTCTTTTCGAACTGGATCTTGGTTGGAAAGATGTGTTCCGGTCCGCCCTTCAGCCAGCCGCCGTAACGCAGCTTGATGTTGTTCACGTTTCCGGCCAGAAGCTGTTCTACGATCTCGGCAGTTTGGCCGAACGATGTCAGGCTGCGTACCACTTCGCGAGGGACTCCGATCACGGGCTCATCCCGGACAATGTTCCCGACGATACTTAAGAAGAAGGGCAGATCTTCGTTGGGGTCTATTCTCCTTAGACCATGCTTATCCGTCAGGTACTGCTTGTAAGCCTTAGCCATCCCCACGTAGTCGGCCTCGCTGCCATGCAGGAAGCGGAAGCGCAGCTTAATATCTCCCTGATAGATGCGCTTTTGATACGCCCGCACTTCCCCAATGGGCCCTAGCGACAGGCTGGTGGAGGGCATTACGTTAAAGCGTGGATGAACAAAATGATACGAGTTTACAAACCCCGCTTTAGCCACATTGAGGCGGGCCAAGGCCTCGCCGTCTTCAATAATGGCTAGAAAAGCTGACTTCCCCACCTTTATCCCATACACCGGCAGGTAGGTCTGCTCGGGATAGATCAGGAGCTGATCACTGCTGTCGGCAGTTAAGTCATTACCGTACACAGGATGGCTCAGATAACTCAAGGTGTACTTGGGTGTATCAAAGTGCACTAGTGCCCCGGACCCGTCGGGCATAAAGATATAACCCTGTGCGTCTTTGTAGGCTGCACCGAAGTAGGGCAGCACCGTGATAGTGTGCAGAGGATAAGTATGGCTCTTCCCTTGGTTATCCACTACATCAAGGGGGTAGACAACCTCATCGACATGCACGCGCACCACCAGGTCGGCACCATCTAAGGTGTACTCAATCGGTACAAAAAACGTCTCAATATTGCGCTGAATCGGATCGAGATTGTTGGCGACCCGGTCCTCGTTTGCGTCCTCGGGCCGGTAATTGGTATGTTCTTTGATGGCTTCAATCAATGTGGCCCGGGCAAAGACCGGTACCCTGCCTAACACATAGGTTGGTGTATCGACAAGCTGTCTGAGATGGTCCAGCGTCAAACCCATTACGTTTTCCACAGCGCTGACGTTTGCCGCGATCATATCGAGCATATCGCGGAGAATCTGGCCCCGGTGGTTGTTGAGCTGCCCTTCGACCCGAGAGATCTGAGACTCAAGGTCTGCCCTCTCATCAGAAGAGGCCTCAGCTAGCTGAGCTCTGAGATCGGCCAGCTGTTCTTCCCAGCGCTCAGAGCGGTCGTCTACAACCACAAACTCGTACTCTCCTAAGAGGCGGTTCATATCCATACCCCGAACCTCAGCTCGAGCTCCGCCGTTCCATTCCCGCAGATAGACCAAATTGTAGCGCTGGGCAAAATCCCTCGCTTCTCTTGTTGGAACCTGGTTCAGGATCAGCTCTTCAAAGCGCTCTTTTTCAATCATGAGCGGAAGATAATCATCGTCACTCCACGCTCGCCCCAGGGAATACTCGATGCGCACACCATTCTCGATGGGAATGATCTCGAACAGTCCCTCGGTGATGCTGGCAGAGTAGTTGTTTATCTCCCGGTTGCGCCGGTCAGACCTGTCGTAAGTAAGAATAACCTGTGAGCCGAGCTGCTCCTTTGCTGCTCCACGGGCAGTCGTTTCTTTGGTTTCCCAATCGGGAGGGTTCGAATACCATACGTCCCGCGAAGCTTTGCTGTAAACTGCAATCGCAGTGGTCTCAGGATCCATATACAGCACCAAGTGCTCGTTTTCGGCCACCGGATCCATATGTCCCAGTGGGGGTGCAGCAGCAGCCAGACGGCTGAGAGGTGCGATTAACAGCAGGCAAAGGCAGATCAGAATCATATTACGTCTCATGCGACATCCCCCTTAACTAGAGCCTGTAGACAATCTCCCGATACAGAGTGGTCACATATTCAGTGAGCATGCTCAGCATATTGACGAACAACAGGCCTAAGAAAACCATAACGCCCATGCCCACCAGGTTGAGCCCCAAAGTCCACAGAGTCTTTCCTGGAGTGTAGTGATGGGTGACTTGGGTCGCTGCAAAGATCAAGAACCCAGCCCAGATTAAGCCGAGAACATAGAAGAACTGGAAATAAGCACCCTCACCGATGGTTAGGTAGTTGCTCAGAATCGTGATGGGGAAGTTGATCAAAATCAAGGGTGTCAGGGCATATGCCGTTGACATGTAGATGTCACCAAAGGTGCCCTTCCCTTCCATCAAAGTGGTCAATGCCCAGTTAATAGCGGCAAAAAGCAAGAATGTAACCAGGCTGGTTCCCACTTCCCCAAAAACATTGATCTGACTGGTATCTCTCTGGTTGAACAAGAAACCGGTATACTGCTTCATAAACACCAGGCTCAGGCACGCCAGAAGCAGAATGATGGTGGCCGAGATATAGTTGCCCCGCTGTTCGTACTTGAGGTCCCAGAACCCATCAAAGGGCCTGAAGATGACATGCAGAGCATAGCGCAGGCCGTGCACCACTCGGCGCCAACCGTACACCTGCGAAGCATCGTAAATCTTGCGTTCTGCGGCCTTTTTGTCACCCCACCGGTTCCACAAAACGATCGCGGCCCCAAACAGGACAACTCCCAGAAAGATCCAGAGGAAGTTCTCCTCGATTACCTGCTTACGGTAGTGAGCAAACGCCTTGGAGTAATAGTCCCGGTTGTTAGCTAAGCGGAAGTACTCCATGGCCTGAGCGTAATTCTTTTGGCGGAGCTGGGCCATGCCTAATCCGTCATAGGCCAGGGGAAAATGATTGTTCATCTGCAGCACTTTCATCCAGGCTGCATTGGACTCGGCAAAGTTCCCCATCATGTAGTGATGGTTGGCTTCATGAATCAACTGCGCGTAGGTGGTTGGCTCAAAAACTGTGATCTGGCCGCGCTGCTCGTCCAGAATGAACAACCGGTCATTGTAGTTAGCAATGGCTCGCGGCCTGCTGAAGCTGCCTTCATACACACCTTTTGAGCCAAACACATAAAGGAGGTTCCCCCGGTCATCGTAGGTGAAGACACGGCCTCGCTCCGAATCCAGCACATGGTAGATTCCGTCCCGATTGACGGTAATATCTTGGAAGAATGAAGCTGTCACATCGACGCCCCGCACCACATCGCCCTCGATGGGCCACTGGCCTTCTCTCTTGAGAACGTCCAAGCCAGTTGGGTTAAGGCGCCGTACTTCGTCCTGGGCAACTGCATAGATAAAGCCCACATCATCGAGAGTGACATTGTTGTACTCAATGGGAATAAAGAGTGCACGCCGTTCCCGCTGCTCCTTAGTGGCAAACCGGCTCCAGAAGAGATCATAGAAGCTCGGCCGAACCTGCGGAGCGCCTACAAATCCGGAAAAACGGCCGTCAGCAGTAAACTCCATCAGTCCTTCATACACGTTGCGTGCTGCCACGAAGATGCGGCCCACCGGGTCCACCACAAGCTTTGCCGGGAGGAACTGATTGGTGGAAATCTCCAGGCCCTCGGGCCGTTCAAAGGTAATGATCTGCTGCAGTACACCACTAGGCTGCAGGACTACAACACGTTCATTATCTGTATCTGCGATGTACAGCACGTTCTCATCGGTGACGAAGATGCCGGCAGGATTGCTGAACCTTTCGCGGCCATGGGGCCCGTCAAATCCGGTGATAACCCGATCGACCTTGAAGTCTGGGCTCAGCTGCACGATTCGGTTATTCTTGGTATCCACCACATAGATGGAACCATCTTTGGCAATAAACAAGTCCTGCGGCGCATTGAAGGCACCGACCCCCAGAGTTTCCCCACTTAATACTCCGCTGGGGACATAGGGGATGGGAGTGGGAATCGGGTCGCCCCATTGGTCGAATATATAGCTTTTGTATGGTGGTTTGTCTGCCTGCACTGGGAGGACAAGCCAAAGCAGCAGGAGTAGGACTGAGACAGACAAACAAAACTTCTTAACTCTGGCCCTTTCCATTCTGTCAGCTCCTCCTACTTGATTCCTGATGTACCCATGGTCTCCACAATCCGGCTCTGGTTGATCACAAACACCACGATGGGGACTGCCATCATAATCAGAGCAGCAGCCGCACCCACACCCTGCCGGGCAATTCCGCCCCGCACAATCTGGTCTAGGGCATAGGGCAGGGTCTTGTAGTTCTCGGTGTAGATGAACTCACTGCCTGTTACGCCCCAGAGCTGCTGGAAGGTGAGGATAATCAGAGTTAGCCAAGCTGGTTTGACAATGGGCATTACGATCTTGCGGTAGATGAAAAACTCCGAAGCGCCATCGATACGAGCTGCTTCTAGTAGGCTGTCATCGACCATGGCATCAATGAAGTTCTTCAGCAGGTACAAACCTAAGGTGCTGGCCCAGGCAGGCACGATTACTGCCCAATAGGTGTCGATCCATCCCAGCCAAGCAATGGTGAGATAGTTAGGAATGCGCACCACAGCTGGGGCAAACATCAGTGACAGCACGATCAATGAATTGATAAAATGACGTCCGAAAAAGTCATGTTTCGAGAGTGCATAGGCGGCCATGGATCCAAAAAGCAGGTTGCCCGCCATCCCTCCGATGACGATAATCAGCGAGTTGGTGATGTAACGTGACATGGGAACCCACGACTGGCGCATCAGTGTAAACAGGTCAGCGAAGTTCTGCAGGGTTGGGTTCCGCACAAAGAACTGGGGTGGAAACAAGAACAGCTCGTTAAGCGGCTTGAACGCGTTGCTGATGGCGAACACTAAGGGTAAGGCTGTAAAGATGGCACCGCCTGCCAAGAAGACGAAGATGACGAAGTCTACGCTGGCACTGCGGTTGACCCGCTGCCGATATAGCAAGTGTTTCACGGTGATTTACCCCCAATCTTACTGGCCCAGTTTGCCCAAGAGCCTCTGCACCACTCGCTGCGCAGTGACCATGGTGACAAACAGTACAACGGC
The DNA here is from genome assembly GCA_012521295.1 of Bacillota bacterium. Lineage (GTDB taxonomy): Bacteria > Bacillota > Limnochordia > Darwinibacteriales > Darwinibacteriaceae > JAAYMS01. Next base: position 6,482 of record JAAYMS010000139.1, on the reverse strand, counting down.
AATAGTCGAGGCGTATCCCATCTCATAGCGGATATTGCCGTAGTCCTGCAGGTGCTGCATGACGGTGTGGGCAGCGTAGTCGGTACTCGGATAGCCCACCAAGTTCGTGATCTGCCCCGCCGCCGCAAAGGAGTTGGTGATGGTCAGGATCGCACCGAACATCAAGTAAGACTTCATTGAAGGCAGAGTGATGTACCACAGCTCCTGCCAGCGGTTACGCACACCATCGATTGCAGCCGCTTCAAACAGAGTCGGATCTAACCCCTGCAGCCCGGCGATGAACACCAGGAAGCTGGTTCCCAAGCTCATCCAAAGAGCCACCATAACGACAATAGGCATGATGTACTCTGGTTCTATCAGCCACTGTAAGGGTTTATCGATGATTCCCCACTTTAGAAGCACTCCGTTCAGATAGCCGTACATATCGCCACTGAAGATGTAATGCCAGATCATGTAGGCGTTTCCCGAAATCGATGGTGCGTAAAAGAGGAGTGTAAGAAGCGCTCTAACCCCGGGCCGCAGTTCGTTGATGAGCCAGGCAAAGATAAAGCACAAGAGATAGCTCAACGGCCCGGTTACTGCGGCAAAAATGAATGTGTTTTTCACTGCGATCTGGAATACATCATCGTCGAGAAAGAGGCGAATATAGTTCTGCAGGCCGACCCATTTGGGCGGCTGCAGAGTATTGAAATCAGTAAAACTCAGCACGATAGAAAGCACCACAGGTACCACCGTAAAGACGGTAAACAGAAGCAGGAAGGGCCCCACAAACATATATGATACCTTTGACCGCTCCCACTCGGCCTTAATCCGCGCTCGCAGGCCTGCTGTCATACCATAAACCTCCCTTGTCCGTTCTCCAAACTACGGGATGAGCCCATAAAACCGCATCTCGTCATCGGACAGCTCTAGGCGGTACACATGGGTGTACTGATCCCAGTAGAGCTTTTTGAATCGCTCGTCCAAGTCTTCTAGGTGTGTTTCATAGTCGAACTCCATCCGTTTCCGTTCAATTTCCTTATTGGCTGCTTCGTCATAGTCTTGGATGGACTCCCACAATGGCTTGTGGTCTAAGACAACCGCCCGGAAAAGCCAGTCAAACTGCCGAGTTACGTAGTAGCCGCCCAACACAGGAGGGACACCTTCGGTCCACTGCCACTGTCTAAGCAGGGTCTCGAGCTCATGGGGCCGCCAGGGCAGCTCTTTCACTGCCTCGATGTTAGCACTGGCATAACGAGCAGCACTGCCCATCAAGCTCTCCAGCTCACGTCCGAAGGCCACTTGAATGTCTTTGCTGGTCCACCACTTGAGGAACTCCCAGGCTGCTTCCTTCTTATTAGAACCCTCGAGGATGATGGTTCCTGTGGTTCCCACAGCGTTGGGAGTAGTACCGCTTGCGGCGGTAATCGGTACGGCTCGGTTTATAGTCCCATCTGGCTGAACCGTGCCTGGGACCATCGTAAAGCCCCACCTGCCCCTAAGTTCTGGCGCAAACACGTTCAGAGTGTTGTACAACCCGTAGTCAGTAATGACCAAGGGCAGCTCGCCTAAGCGGAAGCGGTTGGCGATGTTGTACTCTAAGGGCATGTTGTACAGCGTAAAGAACTCAGTCAGCTTTTTAAAGGTAAAGGCCACGGCCCTGGAATCGAGGTTAGTAGCAATGCTGTCTTCCTTAAAGACCGCCACACCCATCTGGTAAAGGAACATCAAGAAGGTGTTTAGGTTAGGCATGGAACCGCCAGTTAGACCTGTCAGCCCGAACTCCATATGGTTCCGCTGCAGGATGGGAATGATTTCGTACACGTCTTCCCAGGTCTGGGGAACCTCAATGCCAAGCTCCTCTAAGATATCTTCCCGGTAGAACATGACCGGGAAGGTCTGCGTCTCGGGCAGAGCATAGACTGCATCTCTAAATCGATAAGGTACAAAGGCACTCTGACTGAAGCGCTGTGCTACGTCAGGAAAATCTGGGAACTGGGTCAAATCGGCCACCGCTCCCCGGAAGGCCAAATCCATATTAGCGGCACCGATGGCCACATCAGGCGCGGTACCAGCGAGAATTGCGGGTACCAAGAGAGAATCCATCCCGTTAATCAGCTGCAGGTGGACTGCGATACCAGTCTGCGGTGTGAACAGCTCCTGAATCAGCTGCTTGAGTACCTGTGCTTGGTCACGCCCAAGCCCTATCCAAACCGAGATGGTCTCCCTCTCCACCACATCGTCATCAGTGGCGATGTCGCCGATCTCTGTGTAATCGTGGGTAAAGGAACCGATGTAAGCCTGCAGTTCGTGCCGCATTGCCTGACGCCTAGTGGGCACTGCCTGCGGCAGAGCTTCATCGGGTGAAGCAACGATGATGTAGTCGACTTGGAGAGGCTGCGACTCTGTGTTCGAGATCCATTCTCCCAAAGCCCCGATGTTATCCCGGAACTCGTTTAAGATACCTGGTATGCGGTCCGGGCGATCCGCCATCCGGTCCAGCATGAAGGTGATAGTGCTTAAAATCACGTTGTGGCCGCCTGTTTGGCCGGTATATTCCTCGAAATGAGACCGAATTTCTTTGAAGCTTTCCGACAGATCCCGCAGATCGTCCACCAATGTAGGGATCTGTTTCTCTAACCGGTAACTGCGTAAAGTGTCAGGATTGGGGGATGTTATCATAATAATCTGACGATAAATGTTGGTCAGTTTGTACAAGTTCTCCTTGGTCTGGTGGATATAGTCCACCAAGTCCCCCAAGACAACCTCAAGCTTTAATTCGTGTTCCCCTTCTTCTAAATAGAAGAGGTAAGGTGTGTCGCCGTCGCCTAGTGTGTTCATAATGTAGTGGGTCGAGTAGGGAAACGCGATCACGTCGACTTCTCGGAAAGGTACTTCCCCATCGATATACAGCCGGCGGTTGGAGTAAAAGCCCCGGTTTTGATCCTGCTTGCCCTTAATGGCGATTTTGTAGAGCCCCGTCTCAGGCACAGTAAACTTCCAACTGATCCATTGACTGGCCTGCGCCCAACGGTAGCCGCCGATGGAGTTAATGCGGATCTCCACCGGATGATATGGTTCCATCGTGGGATCTCCCTGGTCATGCACCCCAAACAAAGTTGGCTCTGATTTGTAAGCCGCATCTTCTCCCTGGATCTTGATAAACACTCCGCGTGCTGGTCCTAGCCCCGCTACCTGATAACGCTCCTGCACCTCAGCGTAGGTAGGGACGGCCTTGCGGTGATACAAACGCACTTCGCCAATCAGCAGGGGTTCTGCTTGAGAACGCAGAGTGATGCGGTTGACTCCCTCTTTGAAGTAGAACTGGAAAGGCTCGACTATGTACCCCAAGCTGTCCCGCAGCACAACGGTCTGCCACTGCGGCGCTTCGATCTGGCGGGGCCTGATCTGATTGCCGTTCTTGTCGACTAAGACTGGGCCTTCATCAGCCCATACCCGAGGAAAGACCACGTATTCTACTTCTTCGAAAGGCCGCTCACCGTTGATCAACAGCTCCCGCTCAGCAGCAATACTCTTGCCGGGCAGAGGATGGTAGAGGACCTCGATGTGGTACAGCCCTTCCTCCTTAATCTCTACTTCCCACTCCACAAAACCCGTTTCTTCGGTAGCGGCAAAACTGCCAGCCCTACCGCCGTATTCTGTGACGAGCTGTACATTCTGCCCGGCGGAGAATGATCCGCCGGGCAAAATGTACTCTGTTTCGGGCTCCGGTTTTCCGGCATAAAGCGCATGATACTCAGAATAGGTGAGCATTCCTGCACAGGCACTTTCTAAGAACGCGGTGTTTAGGGCTAGGAGTGTGCAGATGATGGTAACCAACATAATGTGCCGCAGCTTCACGTTATGTCACCCTCTCAATTCCGAGGAATTACTTACTTAAAAACCTTGGCCAACAAGAAGGCCTGTTCATCCCACCAGCCGTATCTCCTTGGGTTCATTTCAGTCTGGAAGATCGGCCCTTCTGTGCCCCGCTGTACCTTGAGGGCCAAACCGCTGTGTCTGTTCTGCAGCTTCACATAGCCGCCTCCAGTATCGTAGAGGGACCATTCTTGGCTGGCGCTGTCAGCTCTGTCAGCCAGCTCTACATGGGCACCATCTTCTGTGCTCCCTGCTGTTGGCTGGAGGTATTTCCCGGTCTTGTGATGCTTGATCCGGATGATTTCGGGAACCACTTCTTCTACTTCCCACAGCTGGTTTTCGTTTGCATAGGACAGGCGGGCTGCCTTGAGTTGGCCCTCTTCGACGGTTAGGTAACGCATATTAACCTGCAGACGATAGAGGCCGCTCTCCTGTACTTCTGTCGTGACCTCACCAGTCTCCACGTCGATTTCCACCGTGCTGGCCCACGAAAGCTTAGGTGTGGTATCGTCCTCAAACTCCAAGGGTAAGAACGCATAGGTGGAGTTGTGGTAATCACTGGGATCCCACCGGTCACCTACATAGAGATAGGTAGTCTTTTCTGTACCCTGGATCGTCAAGATGTAGGTCGGTTGGGTATCATACGTGGTTGGGCTGCCCAGGTTCTTCAGCTCTGACCACTCGCCCGTGATGCTGGTTGCGTATGCATACTTGCCTTGGTTAGGTTCCCACCCGGTACAGCCGGAGGTGACCAAGAAGTAGTAGTCTCCCCGCTTGACCAGGGCTGGGGCTTCGCGCTTCTGCCCTGCCCAGAGGATTTTTTCCAAGGCGGCAATGTCTAGGTAGTCATCGGTCAGCCGGTATACATGCAGGTCAGCATTTTCGTTAGCTGCAGAGATGAAGTAGGCTGTGCCGTCATCATCTTTATACAGAGTGCAGTCCCGAGACATATGCCCTAAGGGCCGGAAACTGCGCAGATATTGGTAGTCTCCGTCGACGGTATCACTCACCAGAACAGCGCAGCGAGCTTCACCATAGTGGATGCCGTTTTCCCAGTGCAGCCACATGACATACTTGCCTGTTTTCTCGTTGTAGAGTACCTTAGGGCGCTCACAGTTCGAAGGGTTGAGCTCGGGATGAGTATCCATAGTGACTACGTCATTGAGGAACTCCCAGTTCACCAAGTCCCGCGAACGATAGCATGATACAAGTTTCTTGCCGTTACGATTTTCTCCGAACCAGTAGAAATAGCCATCCTTCTGGAGAAAGCCTCCTCCATGAGCACTGATTACGTTGCCTGCTGTATCCAGCCACTGCACGCCATTGGTTATCTTCATTGCTTCAGTCGATCCTCCTGAGTATATTGCTTACTTAACGTCGATCTCGATGGTTTCACTTTCGAGTCTTGTGGACTTAGCCTTCACCCTGATGACTCCAGGTTCCGTTGTGGACTTCACCCACGCCGCGATGCATCCACCAATCAGGGTAACTTCACTTGGCCCAACTATTTCGCCTGGGCCCTCGATTTCAATCTTGATGAAATCTGGGGCGTAAGGCAGTAGGTTGCCTGCTTGATCCAAGACCTTAAAGACTATGCGGGTCGCATCCTGACCGTCTGCGCGAAGTTCTGTGTCATCGGAAGCGATGTCGAGCTTGCTCATGACCGGGTCTTTCACGAAGAACTTCCGGATCACTGGCTTGCCGTCAATGTAACCGATGAACTCGCCGTCATGCCAGTCGCAGCCCCACTCACCAAAGACCCGAGGGGTCTCGCGAATTACAATTGGTGGATACTCCACGCCAGGGAAGTTCATCCGATCTGGAAAGAAACGCCCAATGGACTGGCCGCCCACAACGAGTTCTACCTCTTCTACGTTAGTAAAGATCACTAAGGGGAATACGCCACCGATACTGCGCTCGCCCCGAGCCCAGAGTGTAACAGGTTCGAGCACCAGGTCTTTTTCAGGGCTGACTTGGCTCCGATAGGCGTTGGCCGCAAACTTCGGGATGCGGAACATATCCATCACGCCATGATAGCAGATACGGTCGCCGGCACCGAATTCGTAGTGGGTGTTGTAGTCAAAGGCACACCAGCCGACCGTACCAGAGATGTGGGGGTCGTTACCGGCGGCGTTCAGCACCCGCATATGACGCAGGGCGTGTTCCATGACCCGCTCTTCTTGGTCAAAGCGCTTGGTAGGATACATGTGGCCGTTGTACTCTGTCACGATGTAGGGCACGGTGTAATCGAGCCTTGTAATAGTGCGCTGATCTCGAAGCGCCAGTTCACCGCCACTGTGGGTGAAGTCGTTCATGGTGTAGACGTCTTCTAACAGCTCACTACCACGGTGGCAGCGGATACCGCCAGTCTGTCTAGTTGGGTCGAGCTCGCGGGCGATGCGGTTGGTTTCGGTGTAAAAATCGTGATCGTCGGGAGATTCATTGATGCGCACACCCCACAAGAAGATGGAAGGATGGTTCCAGTCCCGGGTGATCATCTCGCGCACGTTCTCACAGGCGACCCTCTTCCATTCGTCATCACCGATGTACTGCCAGCCAGGGATTTCTTCGATCACCAAGAGCCCGATTTCATCGCAGCGATCGAGGAAGTACTTGGACTGAGG
>JAAYMS010000138.1 GCA_012521295.1 Bacillota bacterium | reverse complement strand
TGAACGAAGAAAGCTACTTTGTTCCAGGAACGGAGCTTAATACCATTGAGTTTGGCGGCGAGGTCCTGGGTTTGGTTTTGGGCGATGAGTTTCTTGATGATGCAGTCAAGCAGGGTGCCACAATAGGTATATATCTGGCTGCTTCGCCCTTTTATGCTGGTAGGCCCAAGGAGCGTACTGATCGCCTGCGTGCACTGGCTGAGAGTCATGGAATTCCCATGGTATTCGTCAACCAGGTTGGCGGCCAGGATGAACTGATTTTCGACGGTGGCAGCATGTACTGTGATGGAGAAGGGCGGCTGGCAGCATTTGGCTTCTTCACCGAAACATCGGTTATGATCGATACCAAGGCTGAGCCTCCGCAGGGTGAGGACATCCCCGGGGACAATGCAGCTACCATTTACGCGGCGCTGAAGCTTGGCCTTAGTGATTACATGAAGAAGTGCCGTCAAACCAAAGTTGTTATGGGTCTTTCTGGTGGTATCGACTCGGCTGTGCTCTGTGCATTGACCGCAGACACGCTCGGCCCAGAAAACGTGTGGGGAGTTGCTATGCCTGGACCTTTCTCCTCTCCGGGCAGTATTACCGACGCCACGGCGCTGGCTGAGAACCTAGGTATTCGTTTCAACGTGGTGCCAATCTCGCCGCTGTATCAGAGCTATTTGGACTCTCTGGAGGATATCTTTGCTGGTTCTGAACCTAATGTGGCAGAGGAAAACATTCAAGCCCGCATACGGGGGAACATTTTGATGGCCATTTCTAATAAATTCGGAGGCATGGTTCTGGTTCCCAGTAATAAGAGTGAGGCGGCAGTGGGGTATGCCACCCTCTACGGTGATATGAGCGGCGGGCTTGCACCTCTCGCTGATGTATACAAGACCACCATCTATGAACTCGCAGAATACATTAATCGCAGCGGAGAGATCATTCCGCAGAATACAATTACCAAGGCGCCATCGGCGGAGCTGCGCCCTAACCAGAAGGACTCCGACAGTCTGCCGGTCTATGATGTACTTGACCCGATCATCGCTTATTATGTTGAAGAGGGCATGACCATCGCCGAAATCGCTGCTCAAGGCTTTCCCAAGGAAACTGTAGAGAAGGTAGTACGGCTTATAAATTGGGCCGAGTTCAAGCGCCGTCAAGCTGCACCGAACCTGCGTGTTTCAAAGAAACCCTTTGGATTAGGGTGGAAAATGCCGCTGACAGCGAAGTATGAAGTGTAAGCTGCCTGAAGGTTTTAGGTACACAATGCAGAATTGTTGAAGTAGAAGTTCAAGTATCTCAGGAATTGCCCCACAAAGGAGGATGTGCATGCCCAAGATTGCCTTTATCGGAGCAGGTAGTACCGTATTTGCCCGCAACATTCTTGGTGACTGTCTCTTAACAGAGTCTCTGAGAGAATCGGAGTTTGCCCTATTTGACATCGATCCCCAGCGCCTGAAGGATTCTGAGATGATGCTGACCAATCTGAACAGAAACACAGGGGGCTATGGGAAGATTGTCTCTTATACTGACCGGCGTGAAGCCCTGCGTGACGCAGATTACGTGATCTGCGCTATTCAGGTAGGTGGCTATGAGCCCTGTACTGTTACCGACTTTGAAGTACCAAAGAAATACGGTTTGCGCCAGACTATTGGCGACACTCTAGGCATTGGCGGAATTTTCCGGGCGCTGCGTACGCTTCCTGTGTTTGAGGATATCGCGCGTGACATGGAAGAGGTCTGTCCTGATGCGTGGTTGTTAAACTACGTCAATCCCATGGCGATCCTCACTGGTTACATGCAGCGCTATACAGGAGTTAAGACAGTAGGATTGTGCCACAGTGTGCAGGCCTGCGTACCTGAGCTGCTGCGCCCATTGGGCATGTCCACCGAAGGTGTACAGTGGAAGATCGCTGGAATCAACCACATGGCCTGGCTCTTAGAGGTTACTCGTGATGGCGAAGACCTCTACCCGGAGATCAAGCGTCGTGCGTTTGCCCGCACAGACAAGCATCACGACATGGTGCGCTATGAGATCATGAAGCAGTTCGGCTACTATGTGACCGAGTCTAGTGAGCACAATGCTGAGTATATGCCATACTTCATCAAGAGCCGGAACCCTGAGCTGATTGAACAGTTCAATATTCCACTTGATGAGTATCCGCGGCGCTGTGTTGCCCAGATTCAAGGCTGGGAGGCGATGCGGAAAGAGCTGGTAGAAAACAAAGACCTCAGTCACTCCCGCAGCCACGAATATGGTTCGTATATCATGGAGGCTATGGAAACCGATACCCCCTACAAGATTGGCGGCAACGTACTTAACACAGGGCTTATCACAAACCTGCCGCAAGAAGCCTGCGTGGAAGTCCCATGTCTAGTGGACGCTAGTGGGGTTACCCCGACTTATGTCGGTGCTCTTCCCGAACAGTTGGCGGCACTTAACCGGACCAATATCAACGTGCAGCTCCTTACCATTGAGGCTTATGTGACCCGGAAGAAGGAACATATTTACCATGCTGCGTTCCTCGATCCACATACTGGGTCTGAACTTACCCTTGATGAGATTCGCTCACTGTGCGACGACCTGATCGAAGCCCATGGTGATTGGCTGCCCAAGTTTAAGTAAAAGTGGATTATCGCGGAGTCTCTATTCTGTATGAAGATAACCACCTCTTGGTGGTCGTTAAGCCGCCGAACATGCTGTCCCAGGGAGACTACACCGGTGATCTGGACCTCTTGACTCTGATGAAGGAGTACATCAAGGTTACCTATGATAAACCGGGCAATGTCTACTTAGGTCTTGTCCACAGGCTAGATCGCCCAGTGGGTGGCGTGATGGTATTTGCCAAGACATCCAAAGCAGCGGCCCGCCTGACCAAGCAGATCCAGGCAGGGGAGATGGGGCGGCGCTATCTAGCGGTGGTGGAAGGTATTCCCCACCCCCT
>JAAYMS010000137.1 GCA_012521295.1 Bacillota bacterium | reverse complement strand
TCTGATTGGCCTGGCCGGATATAGCGAACGATATCATTAAACGCTGTGCGGCTTGCCTCTGAAGTAGAGCGAAATCCATTGCGTGTTCCTCGGGCAAGGCTGTAATTGTCTTCTAGGATCAGCGGGATACCTCTCTTGGCTAAGAAGTTTGCTAACTCCCTCAACCCCTGATTTCCACCGAGTGCTTTTTCGGCGGGCAGGCGCTTTGGAAGGTTCCCATTGATGCCCAAATTGTTCCAGCCCATATAGCTTACCCAGAGTTCGTCGATGCCTGATTTCTGCAGGACTTCGACGATTTCAGCGGCCTGTGTAAACGTCGTCATGGGCTGCATCACTCTGCCAAAGGAACCAGACTCGAAGTCAGCACCAAAAAAACGGACTAGCAGTGGCGGAGTTTTGGCATCGTGTGCTAAACGTTCGGCTCCTTGAAAGCCCATGAGATATGAGCGGTAGCGCTCAGCCATCTCTACATAGGCCGTTTTTTCAGGCCGCAGGAAGTAGAAGCGGACAGAGCGATCGCCAGGAAATGGGTTCTCATCGAACACGCGGATGCCGCCACCTTGACGCGAGGTACGCATCATCACTGGCTGACTGTAGAAGAACTCGGCCGTAATCCAATTGAGTTCGGTGATAACCCCGGCGGGAGTAGCAACGACGCGTGCCGTCTCCTGCCCCCCTTCGATTATCCCTAAGAATGCCTGACCATGGGCATGGAGGCCAAAAATGGGCAGAGTAACGGGCTCACGATAGGGATCGTAGGTTGTCTGGGCCGAAGCAGGGTCAGGGCCGTACACCCATTCTTGAAATCCGGTTTGGTGAAGCGAAGCCTGCTTCTTGAAGCGAATCAGGCCCCCAGAGCCGTCAGGTACCACCATATATCCATCAGGGTCACTGCTTGGCTGAGCCCCGAGAAAAGGCAATACTCTTATGGACAAGAGACGCAGTTCATCACCAACTGACACAGTTTCCCACGGTATTGTGGCAACAAGTGCATCACGATCAAGGCGATACTGCACCGTAAAACCAATCTCAATACTGGGGAAGTAATAGGACATCTCAAACCCATCCACTATTTCTGCATAAGCCATCTCTGGATTGCCACTGTAAATATTGGCGCTCCGCACATTGCGGCGGGAATCAAAATACTCAAAGTAGACAGGTGACGCTAGCGTGTCCTGCCAAGTGGCCGAAAGAAAATCATAGTTTTCTAATGTGGACACATCGGGGTTAGATGTCCACCGCAGCCCGGTCTCAACTTGCTCAACTATCAGCTGGCCATCGCTTGCTCGAGCATAAAGGCGCAGATGATCATTTTCTGCTACCAACGAAAACTCCTCAGCAGAGGCTGAAGCTGCGAACACGGCAGTGACACAGGCCAAGATCATGGCAACAATGACGGTCATCCGACACTCTCTAAAGGACACGGAAGATCACCTCTTTATACAGCGCTACCACAAACTCACTGACGTTATAGGTTAGCGCGATTACTAGTCCTCCGATAGCTCCAGTCATAACCATTGTGAACAGGCTGAGGATACAGTTTGGTACTGCTTCCCAGACATCATAGTTGTGGACTGTCTGTACCATCAGGTAGAACAGAATGAAGGACCATATCCAGGCGGCATATTGAAAGAATGTATATACGCTTCCCTCATAGTGCGTTAAGCCATTAGACATTACAGTAAGCGGCAGTGTGATAATAATGTAAGGCACTAATGCATAAGCACTGCCGATAAAGATATCACGCAGCCTTCCCTCACCTGAGTAGAGCGAGCTTATCAGGTAATTTGATAGTACCCAGATGAAAAATGGAAGCAAAAAGATCAGCGCTTGCTCAACCAGATTAATGCGCGTCCGATCGATGTGCATAAAGACGGGGCTCGTGAAGAACAGCGAGAAGATCCGGGTGGCAAAGGCCAAGATAACTAAGAACCAAGCAAAAGCCAGCGAGCCCTTCCCTTCCCATCGAATAGCATAATACCCATCAATGGGGTGCCGCAGCATCGTCTTGATATGCTGCAGATCGCCCAAGAACCAGTGGATTTGGGACCAATCGCGGCGGGCCCTGCGCGGATGTTTCGATCTCCAGACTCTGTGTACCAACGCTCCCCCTACCCAAAGAACCACAAGCACAACTAAGACTGTGCTGAAATGTTTGAGCAGCCATGCCCTTCTTGCCCACCAAAAAGCGTCGGAGTACCCATCAGGGTCATTAGCAATGGTGAAGTGCTCGATGGCTGTATCCCAATCTTCTCGCTGGTAGGCGGCCATTCCCAATCCTCGATGCGCCAAATCATAGTTAGCATTAAGCCGAAGTACCTCTTGCCAATACTCATGGCTTTCTTCGTATCTGCCGTCTTCGTAGAGATAGACAGCTTGATGAACCAGCCTAGTAAACTCGGTCGGTTCAAAGACATGCACGTTGTTTGCCCGCGAGTCAGAGACCAGTAATGTACCATCGGAACGTACGGCTAAACCAGCAGCCTGGTTGATGATGCCCATACGTTCGATGAGGGCCGCACTTTTGCCGCCAAACACAAACAAGATATCACCCGATGGCCCATACTGGAAAATCTGGCCCGTATTGGCATCAACCGCTGTTATAAAACCGCGGCCATCTACTGCAATAGCTGAAAAGACCGACACACCTGAACGAGCGTAGCGATCACCATAGTCCTTTACGGGTAGGGTATTGGTACCCCCTAAGTTAAACCGCTTGATTTGACCGGAATTGGTAGCTGTAGTAGTAGTGTAAATCATGCCTTTCGTATCCACAGCAACGCTGCTTGGCGAAGTAGGAAGCCTCCTGGCCTCCTGCCGCAGCTGTTCCTCGGTAAAGAACAGCTGCTTGAGGACCCACAGCAAATCAAATCCGGCAGCGTTGCCCCCAAAGAACCCAAGGAACTTGCCTTCAGACGACAGATTTACAAGACCGCGGTAACCACCTTCTGTTGCGACAAACAACGAACCACGGTGATCAACCACTACTGAAATGGGTGCAAAACGGTAGTCGGCTCCAAAAACCGGTGAATCTGGCCGCCGGTAGTCACGCACAAATTCACCTGACCGAGTGAAGACTGCGATACGATTGTTTCCCGTATCTGCAACATAGACATAGCCCTGCCGATCAACGAATACTCCCCGCGGGCGATTCAAACGTCCATCGCCCCGGCTATCGCCAATAACCGAGACAAAGTTAAACTCGCTATCAAACTGTACAACACGGTTATTACCGGTATCAGCGACCCACAGATGGTCAAATTCGTCCACGGCCAAGCCCGTGGGTTGATTAAGGGGCACAACTGCATAACCATCGATGGACCACGGGTCTTCGACGAGAATGTCCGAACCCCTGACAAGGCCTATTGGCTCATACGGTGCAGGCGAAACCACTCTCCTGCCCCACGCATCAAAACTATAGCTGGGGTACGGTGTTGAGGCGGTGCCTAGGCCACAAACCATTAGGAGCAGCATAGCGGTAATGAGCCATTGACACAGTGCTTTTCTCATACAATCCACCTCATTT
>JAAYMS010000136.1 GCA_012521295.1 Bacillota bacterium | reverse complement strand
TGCGTGCAGTGTTCCTCGATCGCGATGGAACCCTAAATAAATCCATCGAGCGGCGGCCGCCCAACACTCCAGATGAGCTGGAAATGCTCCCAGGAGCAGCGCAGGCAGTCGCACAGCTCCACGCAGCCGGCTTTAAGATCTTCGTGGTCACCAATCAGGGTGGCGTCGCCCTAGGATACATGACCAAGAAGGAACTCGATGCCATCCATGATAAGCTCCGAGAAGAAGTCGAAAAGGCCGGCGGTAAGATTGATGCCATCGCCGCCTGTACCCACAAACCGTGGGCGAAGTGCAGCTGCCGCAAACCCAAACCAGGCCTAATTCTACAGCTCGCAGAAAAGTACAATATTGATCTGGCTGGCAGCTTCATGATCGGCGATCGCGAAATGGACATTCAAGCTGGACAGGCCGCAGGGGCCACTACCATCTTGGTAGGTGATGAAGACATCGCCCCTACCGTCCCCGATCACAAGGTGCCAGACTTAGCCGCAGCAGCAGAACTCATTCTCAGCTTCGATCCTAGTTAAGACCGGCTGCTGCCGCTTCGAGCGCCAGCAGATAGGACTGGACACCGAAACCGCTGATCTGGCCCGTGCAGACGGGTGCGATGACTGACTGATGGCGGAAAGGTTCCCGCGCATAGATGTTGCTCAAATGCACTTCGATGGTTCTAATGCCAACGGCACTAATGGCATCCCGCAGAGCATAGCTATAGTGGCCCAAGGCACCGGGATTGATGATCACCCAGTCGAACTGATCCCGAGCAGCATGCAGCCTGTCGATCAGCTTCCCTTCGTGGTTCGATTGGAAAAACTCCAGAGATAAGCCGAGTTCCCGGCCGCGCTCATCCATGAGCAGGTTGATCTGGTCCAAGGTGGTGGTGCCGTAGATCTCTGGTTCTCGGGTTCCGAGAAGGTTGAGATTGGGCCCGTGCAGTACCAAGATGCGTCCTTTAGGCATAGTTTGTCATCTCCTCCAGCAGCACAAGTACCTCCGTGACCATGGGTCCAGTAATGGGCTGCTTCAACCAAAACTCATCGGCTAGGGCTGCCTGCTGCACAAGCATGGGCAGCCCGTTTAACACTCTGCATCCTAACATCTGGGCCTGGCGGAGAAGCTCGGTCTGCGCTGGCTTGTAGATTAGGTCATAGACGTACTGCACATCGCGCAGTTCCTCTAAATCCACCGGAGCCTGGCCTTCTAGCTCACCCATTCCCACCGGAGTACAGTTTACTACTAGATCATAGCTCTTCCCTAAGATACCGTGGAAAGGCAGCGCCTTAACCATCAGTTTGGGATAAGCCTGCTGCAGATCACGAACAAGTTTCTCTGCTGCAGCAAGAGTGCGATTGGCGATGGTTAGTTCACAACCCCGATCGGCTAGTTCCCAAGCAACGGCGCGAGCAGCACCTCCTGCACCCAGAATCAGAGCTCTTGACCTATCCACCTGCCAGCCAGCTCCCTCAAAACCAGCTGCAAAACCCTTGATATCCGTATTATGGCCAATCAGGCGGCCATTTTCACACTTCACCGTATTTACTGCCCCACAGCGCACCGCTTCTGGGGTCAGCTCGTCCAACAGCGGTATAACATCCTGTTTGTGCGGAATTGTCACGTTAAACCCGCGGAAATTGCTGCGTAGAATATCTACCGCACTTCGCAGCTGTCTAGGGCTGATCCGCAGACTGATGTATAACCGCTCCTCGCCCCCGAGCATCTCGAAGATCTTGTTGTGTATAACTGGCGATAAACTATGCCCGATTGGGTCACCGATAACTGCAAAGAGCTGGGGCAATACTTCACCTGCTTTCGTACGTCTAGATGAACTGGCGGAGGGCAGTCAGAATATCCGCCAGAGTCTGGCTGGCACTTCCGGGCACAAACAAGCAGTGAGGCATGTCGTAGAGGGAGTTGGGCACGCCAGCGTAGCCTGGTGATCGGTCTAGGTTGCACACCACTACCTGCCTGGCTTCGTGCACGTTGAGAACAGGCATGCCGTAAATCGGTGTGCCTTCAGCCGTTTGGGCAGCCGGGTTGACCACATCATTCGCCCCCACTACCAGTGCCACATCAGTGGAGCCAAACTGATCGTTGATTACATCTAGATCGTACAACAGGTCATAAGGAATGTCTACTTCTGCCAGGAGCACATTCATGTGTCCTGGCATCCGCCCTGCCACGGGATGAATTGCGATCTTAACGTCCGCACCCCGTTCTTGGAGGCAGTCGGCGATCTGCTTCACTTGAAGCTGAGCAGAAGCCAGCGCCATGCCGTAACCAGGTACAATAATAACGCTTTGCGCTCCTGCAAGCATCCGCGCAGCCCGGAATGTCTCCGCTTCTTGTTCCAACGAAGCAGCCGCATCAACGGTAGGCTCTTCGCGGGACTTCAGCCAGGCAATAACAGCTTCTAAAGACTCTTTCGCATCGCCCAGGAGGAGGCTTGCGTGTTCTGCGTCGTACAGAGGATTGGGTACTCCTGCATAGCCTGGGTTGGTATCGTAGTTGAGCACAAGGACATGTTTGGCCAGATCAGCCCGGATGATCGGCATCCCATAGATCGGGGTGTTAGGCTGCTCGATTGCAGCAGGGTTGACCACATCGTTCGCACCAATTACGATAGCCACATCTGTTTCGGGCAGCATCTCGTTAGTATCCTCTAGTTCATGCAGATGGTCGTAAGAGACGTCTGCCTCAGCGAGGAGTACATTCATGTGCCCTGGCATGCGGCCCGCGACCGGATGGATTCCGATCTTTACTTGCCGCCCCTGCGCTTCTAGAAGATCAATCAGCTCCTTCAGCTTCCATTGAGCTTGAGAAAGGGCAAGCCCGTAACCGGGGATAATCACTACCCGCTCGGCAGTCTGCAGAGCTTCCTGCCAGGTGGTGCCGACTTGGTGAGCCGGAGCTTCTGACGTTTCCTTATCGGCCTGCGGCACGGCAGGGAGTTCTCTACTTCTCACCGTTGTGCGGCCGGTGAGAATGCTGATCAAGCTGCGGTTCATTGCCCGGCACATGATCTGGGTGAGAATAAGGCCTGATGCTCCCACAATACCACCCACCGCAACCAGCAGCGGGTTTTTCAAAGGGAATCCGGCCACCGCACCGGCTGCACCCGAAAGGGAATTGAGCAGGGAAATAGTGATGGGCATGTCAGCACCGCCCACCCGCATGGTGAGCAAAATTCCGAATACCAGCGCCAGGCAGAGCTGAACCAAACCCACAGTCATGCTGGGGGCAGGAATTAACGCTAGAGCAGTCAAGGCAATGACGATACCCACGATGGTGGAGTGGTAAGGCAGTTCCACCGGTCTTTGCTTCAGGAGGCCGTGCAGCTTACCCGCTGCCACCGCGCTCCCGCTGAACGTGAGGGCTCCCACTACAATGGCAAGCCCTGTCGCAAATGCAGCAAAGGCACTAGAACCCTCGCCCTGAAAAGCCAGGATCAATCCTACCAGCGCCGATGCTCCACCTCCCAAACCGTTGAACACTGCCACCATCTGGGGCATCTGGATCATCAAGACCTTAACCGCGGCGAAGTAGCCCAGGACAGTTCCAACCGCCAACCCAGCCCACAGGATTGGGTACGTGAGTATCCCTTCGCTTGTCAGGGTCAGCAGTACCGCCCCCAGCATAGCTAGAGCTCCAAGGGCGTTACCCCGCACAGCCGTTTTGGGTGAACTCATCAGCCTGATTCCGTAAAGTATCACAGCGACGAGCAGCAGCAAAAGGAGGCTCAATTCCCTCCACCCCCGCTCCTAAACATTTTCAGCATACGGTGCGTGACGGCAAAGCCACCCACCACATTGATGGTGGCAAACACAATGGCCACGAACCCAAGTAATCGGCTGCCGAGAGTTACCGCACCAGCGGTTGCAGCCAGCGCCCCTACTACCGTGATGCCTGACAGAGCGTTCATACCCGACATCAGCGGGGTATGCAGGAGACTAGGTACTTCGCTGATGATCTTATACCCTAAGATCGCAGCCGCAGCGAAGATGACGATCAGTAGGAAATCACTCATGCGCTTCCCTCCTGAGTAATGCCCATCGCAGTCAGAGCACCGGTATGGAGAATCTCGCCCTGATGGGTGACCAGCGTTTCGGCAGTGATCTCATCTTCGAGGTTGAGCGAACCGCCTTCCTGCAGGACATGCATGGCAAAGTTAAGGATGTTCTTGGCAAACAGCATGGTGGCACTGACAGGGACTGTACCAGGAATGTTCTGCGTGCCGTCGATTAAAACACCTTGGTGTTCAATGGTCTTACCTGCCTCAGTCAGAGCACAATTCCCACCCTGATCGATGGAGATATCGACAATGATGGAACCAGGCTGCATGCTCTCCACCATTTCTTGGGTGAGGAGGATTGGCGCCTTCTGCCCAGGGACCAGCGCCGACAAGATGATGATATCTGCCTTGGCAGCGTGCGGTTTGAGCACTTCTCTCTCTTTTTCCAGGAGGTCCTCTGAAAGGGCCCGGGCATATCCCCCTGTACCTAGGGCCAGCTCGGAGGGAATTCCGAGATCGATGGTCTTGGCACCGAGGCTCCGCGCCTGTTCATCGGCATCGGGCCGGATATCGCATGCAGTCACGACCGCCCCTAGGCGTTTAGCAGTTGCCACAGCCTGCAGCCCTGCCACCCCAGCCCCAATGACCAGCACTTGAGCTGGCTGGATCATCCCCACAGCGGTTCCCAGCATAGGCAGGAATTTGGGCAGGCGGTTGGCTGCAGAAATGACCGCTTTATATCCAGCTACTGTGCTCATGGAAGTTAAGGCATCCATTGCCTGAGCCCTGGATATCCGGGGAACCAAATCAAGCGTTAATGACGTTACACCCCGCTCTGCTAAGCGGCGGACACGGTCATGATTAACCGGAGCAGCTGGGTGCAGAAAAGCAATCAGAATCTGCCCTTCACGGAAAAGATCAATCTCATCCAGGCCAAGCTCAGGGTTAAGCCGCGGTTCCTTCACTTTGAGAATTGCATCTGCCTCAGCGAAGATCCTCCGCACATCGTCTGTAATCTGAGCTCCTACAGCTGTATAGTCCTCATCATGGAAGAAAGCACCGGCACCTGCCCCGGACTGCACCAACACCCGTGCCCCCTCTTGAACAAAGCGGGCTGCAGTCTCTGGTGTAGCAGCGACTCGGCGCTCTCCAGCCAATACTTCCTTCGGTATGCCGATTGTGAGGCCCTTATACTTCATGCTTTTCCCTCCATAGAGCACATTATATTCAACGATGTTTATATTTCGCACTCCGCTGAAAAAATCCTTTACAAGAATCTAAAACAAAAAGCGCGTTCACGAACGCGCTTAGACTAACCGCCGGATAATATCATCGGGATCTCCGGGCAATAAATCAATTATGGGAAGCTGAATCATGGTATACGCCCCCGGCTGCTGCTTCATGCTTGCTCGAGCCGCCGCCACCATGACCTGACTGGTCAAGGCCGGGTTGTTGATGCGCATCTCCCACTTGAACAGCTGGTTGTGGGTCTGTCCTGATACGCCTTTGCGCTCCATGGCCACCCCATGTCCCACGTCCTTTAGACGAGACACATCTGGTACCTGAAACACATGGGTTTCGTCGTGGATGAAATAGGGGTCATTCTTGATGGCCTCACTGACCTGGCCAAAATCGGCCCCCTCCTGCAGCTCCACATACACCATCCGCCTGTGGACACCAGTACCTAACGGGATTGTCATGGATAGAGCATCGGCAACCCCCGGAATGGCCTTGACAGCGACCGAATGGCCCATGCTCATTCCCGGCCCGAAGTTGGTATATGTAATTCCTCCTGGGGCCATCGCTTCCATCAAAGCACGCAGGATCGAGTCAGTGCCGGGGTCCCATCCGGCAGAAATGACTGCCACGGCATTGTGTTCCCGGGCTACTGCGTCGAGCTTGAGGCGCACATCGGCTAGGTCAGAGTGAATGTCATAGCTGTCGACTGTGTTGATTCCCTGTTTGAGGATCTCCGCTGCCATCTCGGGCACCGCCCGTGTCGGGGTGCACAAGAGTGCCACGTCTACAAGGCCCAGCTCCTTCAGGGAAGCAGCGACAGGTACGCCCACCAGTTCAGCCGGTTGCTCGCCCAACGATGAAGGCCGCCGCACCACGCCCACGAGTTCCATATCGGGAGCGGCCTGGACAGCCTGCACCGCATAGCGCCCAATATTCCCGTAGCCAACTATGGCTGTTTTGATCATAGGGACACCTCCAAATAGGTTTGCGTGGATAATATTCCCCATTTAGGCCCCTATACCTGTCGGTTACTTACTTCCCGTCACAGCAAAAGGATCGAAGGCATCACGCAGGGCGTCACCCATGAAGTTGAAAGCCAAGACAGCGACTACAATAAAGATTCCGGGAATCATCAGCCAAGGCTGCATCAGCAGCACATCCATACTCTGTGCGTCCTTCAAGAGCAGCCCCCAGCTGGTCATTGGTTCCTTAATCCCTAGTCCTAAGAAACTGATGGTGCTCTCGCCCATGATCATACCGGGAAAGGAAAGGGTCGCAGTCACAATCAGATAACTCGTGATGTTGGGCAGAATGTGGCGGAAGATAATCTTCCTATCACTGGCTCCGAGCGCCCGTGCCGCTTCGACAAACTCCTTAGAGCGCAGGTTGAGTACTTGGCCCCGCACCACTCGGGCAATCCCCGTCCAATCTAGTAATGATAGGATTGTGACCACACCAAAGTAGACTTTCACCGACGACCAGTTGGCGGGCAGAATCATGGAAAAAGCCAGCCACAGAGGTATGCGTGGGAAAGAACGGAGCAGCTCAATCAAGCGCTGAATGATGTTGTCGATCATCCCTCCGTAATACCCGGAAATGCCTCCCATTGCCACCCCAATCACCATGCTGAGAGCAATTCCAAAGATGCCCACACTCATGGACACACGGCCGCCATACAGCGTCCGGGCAAATAGGTCCCGCCCGAAACGGTCGGTGCCAAACAGAAACAGCTGACCGCCAGAATCACGGTCGACCCCGAAGAGGTGGATATCTGACTCAATACCGAAGATCTTATAGCTGCTGCCCCGGACAAAGAAATAGATGGGATACTTCTTGGTATAATCCTCTTCCCAGAAAACCTCCAACGTGATAGGATCGCGCCGGCGGGTCGTACCGTAAACAAAGGGCCGCAGGCTGAAGTTTCCTTCATTGTCGATCCAACGGATACGGGTCGGAGGATGGTTTACATAGTCACGCCTCTGCTGTAGATAGTCCGCGGGCGCAATAAAGGGCGCAAAGATAACTAAGAAATAGAGAAAAGCGAGAATCACCGCACCGAACATCCCCAGGCGGTGGGCACGAAAGCGGCGGAACATCAGCTGTGTCTGAGATATGGTCTGCATCCTGCCACCACCTTTCTATTGATACCGGATCCTTGGATCGGACCAGGCAAGGAGAATATCGGCTAAGAGATTGCCAATCAGCATCAAAAGCGCTGAGAACATCAAAAAGGTCATGACCAAGTATTGGTCACTGTTGATGAGGGCGTCGTAGAAGAATGGGCCCATGGTGGGCAGATTGAGCACGATAGAAGAAATGATCGTACCGCTGATCAGCTCGGGCAGCTGCATTCCAAAGATAGAGATCAGCGGGTTGATTGCGTTCCGGACCGCGTGTTTGTAGATCACAATCCGTTCGTGCAGCCCTTTAGCCCTTGCTGTAGTCACATACTGGGCGCCCAAGACGTCCAGAAGATTAGCCCGCATCAGGCGGATGAGTCCTGCTGTGCCGCTCAACCCAATCGCGACGACCGGAATCCAAAGATGGCGCAGCAGATCAACAACCTTACCCCAGGACCAGGGAGCGCCGATGTATTGCTGCGAAAACAGGCCTCCCACCGCTGTACTTCCCATACGCAGAGCAAAATACATCAGAACAAGTGCTAAAAAGAAGCTCGGTATGCTCACCCCGATAAAACCGATGAAAGTCAAAATATAGTCCATGATCGAATACTTGTGGGTCGCCGAAAAAATGCCGATGGGGATAGCTACTACCCAAGTAAAAACAATGGTGGCTCCAGCTACTGCCACTGTCCAGCCTAAACGTTCCCAAATCAGTTCATCTACTGGCCGTTTGTAAGCAAAGGAGTAGCCAAAGTCACCTCTGGTCAGGATGCCCTTCATCCATGTAAGATACTGCATGTACGCAGGCTGATCCAGCCCCAGGCGGGCCCTGATCTGCGCCACCTGTTCAGGCGTGATCCGTGGATCGGTAAGGTACTGTGTAGTAAAGTCCCCAGGCTGCAGCTTGATTACTGCAAAGCACAAGATTGAGATCAGAATCATCATGGGGATCATCGTTACAACGCGGCGCAAGACATAGGTTAACATGCAACCATCCTTCCGAAAGCTGCCGAAGGTGTCTGGCACCCTCGGCAGCCCACTAAAAGCTTAATTCTTACTTGATAAACGCAGTGTAGTTGGTACCAAGTATTTGACCATTGGCCTTCAAGAAGACGTTGCCAACTCGGTTGTTCACTGCCTGCAGTTCCATACCCTTGGCAATGAAGATAACCGGCAGTTTTTCGGCATAGATCGCCTGGTACTCATCGTAGTATGCTTTGCGCTTGACTGGATCCATTTCTACTTCGCCCAACTCGAACAGATCAAACACACGACGTTCCCAATCCACCATATTCTCTAAGACTGGCTCTTGGTTCTCATCCATGGTGCTTCTGTGCCAGTAGTAGAGAGACCGGCCCGGCTGCCAAATGGCTTTGCGCAGCTGTGGGTCAGGTTGGTTACCGAAAGCCTCGATAATGGCTTCGAACTCGCCGGAGGTACGGCGCTGGCCAACTAGTGTGGAGCTGATCAGCTGCAGGTGAGTCTGGATGCCCAGTGCCTCCCACTCACTCTTCAGAATCACAGCAATGTCATTGTGTGCCTGTACGTTGACAGCTGTGGTGAGTGTGATCTCGAAGTTCCGCCCTGAAGGAAGCTCACGGATGCCATCGCCGTTACGGTCTGTGATGCCCAGTTCATCAAGGATTGCTGCTGCTTTGGCTGGGTCATAAGGCCGCATAATCTTCTCGATTTCAGGGTTGTAGAATGCAGTGTTAGCCGGCAGTACAGGTGTTCCCGGGATGATAGCCAGGGTGTTATAGACGTCTTCGATGATCCGATGGCGGTCGATAGTGTATTCCATCGCTTCGCGGAAACGATCGTTTCTGAACAGCTCCCGAAGTTCCGCATCTTCTACATCCCAGTTGAACGCCAAGTGAGGTGGGCTGGGTGTGGGGCTTACTGGCGAACCAGCAAGGACACGGAAGTTAGCACCGCCGAGCTCTTCGCGCTTCAGCGATGGGTAGTTCTGCCCGGTGATGGTGATGCGGTCGATTTCACCGGCACGGAACTTCGCCAGCATGACCTCGGCATCCTGGACAACCAGGTATACCAGTTGATCAATGTAAGGCAGCCGATTACCTTCTGGGTCTACCTTCCAGTAATTCGGGTTTCTCCGCAGAGTAATCTTCTGGTCGACAACATACTCAGTCAGAATGAAGGGGCCAGTTCCTACAATGTCCTTTAATGGTGTGTCAGTGGTCCAGGCAGTGTTAATGGTACCAGGTTCCACACCGGGGTTAAGGGCTGCAATGAAAGGTTCATACTTATGCTTGGGAACGATCAGTGCGTGAGAAAGAACCCGCGTAAAGGCACCGTAAGGTGAAGGAAGGATAGCCTTTACGGTCCGGTCGTCGATCTTTTCCCAGCGGACTGGTTTGCCGCCCAGGGTAAAGCGGTCGACCGAGTTTCCTTCGGCATTAGGATTCATCACTACGTGCTCGAGTGTAAACACAACGTCATCGGCAGTGAAGGGTGTACCATCATGCCACTTGACATCCCGGAGATGGAAAATAACTTCGGTTCCGGACTCGTCGACTTCCCAGCTTTCGGCCAAACCAGGAATGATCTCGCCTGTGGCAGGATTCTCTTCTACCAGGGGTTCCAGGATGTTGTACAGCACTGTGTAGGCTGCGTTGTCAATGATACCATAGAAGTTAAACGACCGAGGCGACGACGACAGGCCTAGTACCAGCTCTCCCCCATAGGTGCCGATTTCCTGGAAGAGCGCTGGGTCAACCACTGCAAAATTGGTCTCTGCCGCTGCAGGGGCTGACAGGCACAGCACAAGAAACAGCACAAACACGGACAACAACTTGCGCATTTCTTTACCTCCTTGGGTTGTGGTTTACAAGCGCTTTATATTCTACTTTTCTGCCCGCGGAGTGAAAATCCTTTTTTCAAAATGCGATCTCAGTAAATATTTCGAATCAAAAAGCCGCCCTACGCGGACGGCTGAAAGAATCTTCAAAACGCCTTCTGAATGCCAAGAGACAGGCCTAATCCAACCCCCTGTTTCTCTGACCCGATGTACCATGTTCCCTGCCGGTAAAATGCGCGAGCTTTGACCGCAGCGGTGTCGGTGTTCCCAAATACTAAGCCGAGCTCAAAACGGGTTGCCCAGCGGAAGGGCTGCTCAACATTGAAACTATGGACACCCCAAAGCCCAGCTCCGCCCACAAGCTCTACACTAGGAGCCATCTCATAGCCCGACTTGATCTGGATACCTGCTCCTAAACCAGCATTGTTAGTACCGGTTTCGGCTGCATAGTTAGAGAGAAACAGCGCTGGTTTGATCAGCCACCCTTCTAAACCCATATCAATGATGGCATCTGCCCAAAACTCACTGTCAGTCTCGGTAACCATCGCATCGGCCGTGATCGAGAGTCCGCCGTACTTCAGCTCGGCACTAGGTGCTAAGAAATTGCGCTCCGCCAAGCGAGCCATACCCACTTCGAGGGTGGGCTCCCAGCGGGCTTGAGTATGTGCGCCGAAAGCAAACACAAAAGCTAATGCCACTAACACAAGCTTCTTTTTCACTTAAGATACCACTCCCACTTAGAAAAGGCCAACTCGGACAGCTGCTTTCACCGCACCATACCAATCGGCCTGGCCTTCTTGGTGCTGCGCATTCATGATGCGCCCACCCACAAGTTCCCCCATAAAGACAACTGCGTCATTTAGACGATATGTTCCACCGGCCTTTAGGCCATATGTAGTCTGTACAGTTCCGGTAGGTACAGGTTGCTCATTGTAACTCGAATCCCAAGGATCCCCCAAGTACCACTGGCCTTTACGGTGCACGACTCCTCCGAAGTTGAATTTCAAGTCTGGGTTAAACTCACACTCTACCTGGACTTGGTATAGGTCTGAGTCGGGTTCTTGGCGGAAGCCCAATAAATCGTCTTTATAAACATAATGGCCTGTCTCTCGATGAGTGCCGGTATAGGGGTTTACTTTAGAGTACTCCCCGACAATCCGCCATTTCGTCTCTGGGTTCCAATCAAACCCAATCAAATAACCGTAAGCTTGAGGCAGCCGAATCCGATCCCAAGGATATGCTGCCAGATGATCAACCATAAACTCACCGTATAGATTCACGTCTCCAATGGGAATCTCCATAAAGATGTTGGAAAAGTTGTTGATCTGCTGGCTCCATTGGTTAAAGAGGAACTGCGAAATCTGGTAAGACAGAATCGGAATGGGAAGCAGCATCCCTAAAGAGTAGTCTTCCTGCAGAATTGTGGTTTCGGAAACACCAAAGGTAGCTCGGTCTGTCACATACTGCAGGCGGTGCCCTAAGAGCAGGCGCTTGGTGTTCCAATCAAGCAGTGCGGCAAACTGATCCCATTCTACTCCAAACAGCTCGCCGCGATTACCAACTCCAGGATAACCATGGTCCGTATCTAAGACCAAAGTGCTGAGCTCACCAACAGACCAGCGGTGGTTCAAGAACCCGGCATAAATAGACCAATTAGGCGAGTCAAACAACGCATAGTCTACTACTAACTTAGTCAGGCTTGCCTGCGGTTCCTCTTGTGCAGCCCGCAATGTCGCGATTAATTCCACCGTCAAAGGTTTAGTCTCTGCCCATGCTGTACTGGGCAGAGACTGAGCCACACACAAGACAAAGAGAGCGAACGCAAGAAGCAGCTTGCGGTTCATTATTGATCACCCGCTCTTGGTGCGGGGCGTTTTAGCATTCCTTTATACACGCTATAGGTCGAACCGGGAATGGGAATTGCCCCAACGGATTTAGCGTAGAACTCGGTTGGGCCGGCACCACCAATTGCACCATATGCATAGCCAAGTTCCCGCAAACCTTCCATAGCCTTAAATAGCAGAGCCTTACCAATCCCCCGGCCACGGTAAGCCGGATCTACACCTGTAGGCCCAAAGAAAGCCTTGTAGGTCGCTTCATAGCAGGCAAAACCCACAATTTTCTTCTCCGCTTCGTCCACCGCTATAATACATGTGCTCGGATGATGGCACATGGCGACATCTGCTTCACTGGCCCAGGCCTCGCTGAAGAATTCTCTAATCCAATCTAGCACGATGTGTTTCTCAGGGGCAATAGCACGCCTAATCGTGATCCCTTGTTTCTCCATTTCGGCCATGATTGGCTGCGAATCAGGTAGATCGTATAGTCTGACCAACATATCACTCATACTGCAACTCCCCTTCCTGGTGTTTTCATCCTATGAATTCCCTGGCCTGACGGGAAATCCTTCCTCTGGGTTGGACCTCGAGCTGCTATTCTGTATAATATTAATACCTATGCAAATTCAGATTTAGGCGAAGGAGATGCTTCCATGGAAGAAATCCTCAAGGGCTTATCGGCATGCAGCTGCGGACGTTCGCATACCACAGATCTCAAAAAGGTTGTGATCAAGAACGGCGCTTTAAGCGAAGTACCAAGGTTAATGCAGGAAGGCGGCTTCAAACGAGCTTTCGTGGTCGCGGACCAAAACACGGAGAGAGCCGGAGGCAGAGCGCTTACGAGGATATTAAATGAGGCAGGTATCCCCTACTCTGCTTTTATCTATCTGGATCGAGAGCTCGTACCTGATGAACAAGCACTAGGGCGGTTCTTGGTGCACTTCGATCCGAAGTGCGATGTGATTATCGCGGTGGGGTCAGGAACCCTCAACGATCTGGCGCGGTTTGTCAGTTTCCGCCTCGGGATTCCGTACATCATTGCCGCCACGGCCCCTTCCATGGATGGCTACGCATCAACTGTCGCTCCTCTGATAACCAACAGTATGAAAACTACATATACAGCCAAAACCCCCTGGGCGATTGTGGCTGATTTAGATGTGTTAGCGGAGAGCCCGCCGGATATGATTGCAGCAGGTTTTGGCGATATCCTAGGCAAGTTTACTGCCGCGATCGATTGGCAGCTTTCCACACTGATTAACGGCGAATACTACTGTGAAGAAGTCGCGGCCCTAATGCGGAGTGCCCTCGACCGCACCCTCGCCCTGCAGAATGATCTAACAAGCAGAAGTAATGCCGCTCTGCACAGCCTGATGGAAGCTCTGATCATCTCAGGGATCGCCATGAGTTTTGTGGGCAACTCCCGCCCAGCTTCGGGTGCGGAACATCATCTCGCTCACTACTGGGAAATGCAATATCTATTCTCTGGTAGGCAGCCGGTACTACACGGCACCAAGGTCGGGATAGCCACATGGCTCGTTGTCAAACTGCATGAACATCTCCTCAATGCGGGCCTGGGGCCAGACGACATCAGGGCACTCCCCCGTCAGTTTGACCAAGAGGAATGGGAAAGGGAAATTAGGCGGGTTTACCGGCAGGGTGCCCCAGAGGTCCTGCATCTAGAAGCAGCTTCGGGCAAGAACGATCTGCAGAAGCGGGCTGAACGTCTGCAGATAATTGCACAACGATGGGACGAGATTCAGAAGCTCATATCGTCCTTACCGCCTGCCGCTGAGATCATAAGACTTATCACAGCGGTGGGAGGACCCGCCTACCCTGGCGAGATTGGGCTGACGCAGGATCTCGTACATGACAGTCTACTGTACGCCAAAGAACTGCGGAACCGCTATACTATTCTGCAGCTTCTGTGGGACCTCGGCTTATTAGAAGCGTATGCCGAAAGGATTGCTGAAGAGGTCTTTTAGGCTGAGAAAAAGCAGCTGTCCCCCATTGGGAACAGCTGCTTTATTTGTGTCCTACTTACCTGCCTCAGCCACAGCCTCTTTCACGATGCGCCGCATTTCGTCAAACTTGGCTTCCATATCGGCGACCAGCTTAAACTGCGTCCGGGCCCGATCCAGGTTGTGATTCGGCCGGTGGATCCGGAAATAGACATCGCCTTTCAAATGGTCTTCTAAGAACCGCATGCCGCATTCTAAGGTCATAAGTTTCGCCGAGAAGGCTAGGTGCTCAAGCTCGGCCGGTTCTAAGAAGTCACTGCCATTGCTCAAAAACCCCTTCGTAAACTCGGCAAACAGCTCCAGGTCAAGCTCAACCTTGCTCAGGTCCTGTTCATCCTCGGCGGCTGTGCTCGCACCAAAGCGAACTGCATCACCGAAGTCATATAGAGCAGAGCCCGGCATCACAGTGTCGAGATCCAAGACGCAGATCCCCTCACCGGTTTGATCATCGATCATAATATTATTGAACTTAGTATCATTGTGGGTTACACGCAGTGGGATTTCGCCTCGGGCGATGGCATCGACAACGATCTTTGTATCATCGGCCCGCTGCAGGACAAAATCCACTTCATCCCGGACTTCGGCCAACCGCCCAAGGGGATCGGCCGCAACCGCTTGGCGGAAATCGTTCAGCCGCTTGACTGTATTATGAAAATCTGGGATGGTCTCGTGCAGCTCCTCTGCCGGAAAGTCTCTCAGCAGGAGCTGGAAACGGCCAAAAGCTCTCCCTGCATGGTAAAAGTGCTTTGGATTCTGAACAGTCTCGTATGTACGGGCCCCTTCGATATAATGGTAAGCCCGCCAAAACTCATCTTCAGCCGAAAAATACAGCTGGCCGTCCCGGGTTAACACTAAGTTCAGGGTTTCGCGCTCCGGGTCACCACCTGCCGCAAGGATCTTCTTGCGCAGATGGGCCGTGACTGCCGCGATGTTTTCCATCACGTCATGGGGGTTCTTAAATACATTGGCGTTGATCCGCTGTAGGATGTAACGTTTGCTTTTTCCATCTGGTAATTCGTATGTAAGAATGTATGTATCATTGATGTGTCCGATAGAGCAAACTTCAATCTCTTTTGGTGTTCCCTGGAACTGAAACAGCTCGGCAATCTTCTCCACTCTAGCCATGTACTAATCTCCTCACCGCTCTAATTTCCCCTCTCCCGCCTCAAGGCTGGCCGCAATCTCGTTACCCGAGGCTTCTTGCTTTGTCTTAGAAGCATCAGGCCTGACTAACTTGAATTCAGGCAGGAACCCTTGAATGAATGCTACTGTTTCTTCTTCGCCTACAGGCAGGACGCCGGCTACGAAGTTTCGCAGCGTTTCCTCGATTAAGACCGTGTCTAGTTCTGTAGGCCGAGCGACGAAAATACGTTCATTTGTGGTGGATGTTGTACCCTCTTCTGCTGTAAGCAGTTCTTCATACAGTTTTTCGCCTAGGCGCATTCCAGTGATCTGAATCGGAATATCAACCCCTGGTTCAAAACCAGACAGCCTGATCAAAGTCTTGGCTAGGTCTAGAATCCTGACTGGATCACCCATGTCTAGTACAAAGATTTCGCCACCCTTGGCCAACGCTCCAGCCTGAATGATCAGCTGCACAGCTTCAGGAATGGTCATAAAGTAGCGGATCATACGCTCATCAGTCACAGTGACAGGGCCACCAGCAGCGATCTGCTTCTTAAAGAGGGGAACCACACTTCCCCGGCTGCCCAAGACGTTACCGAAGCGCACAGCCACAAACTTGGTCTTGCTGATCCTGTCTAGATGCTGAATAATCATTTCGGCGATGC
>JAAYMS010000135.1 GCA_012521295.1 Bacillota bacterium | reverse complement strand
TCATTATAGGCTTGGTTCAAGGTAATTAGATAGACTGGACTTCTCTTCCGTGAAGGTGGCCTTCTCACACCGTTTTAGTGGCCTTATTTCTCCGTGACAGTGGTCTTTTCAGATCGTAATATACAGAGCTCATTAATCGAGCCAATGTCTACCGGAGGCTGTAACCGTCGCGACGTCTGACGCCGCCAAAAGCAGTAGACCTAACCAAGGGCAACGTTTCATCTCATAGTCGTGCTTTTGCAGAAACCAAATCAGCACCTGTAGCACGAGATCTTCGCGACCCGATTGGCACCCGCGAGTAACGATCACAAATCGCCGGCCGCTAGGTGAGATGACAAGACCCATGCAGCACCTGTGTTATCCAGGCGAAGAATTGCCGATACAACCGAACCCCACCGGCTCGTTGTTCCACAAAGGTTCATACTCGATAGGCGAGTTGCATGGGTGCATGCATGCTTCGCTTTGTTGAGACACCAGGCTTATCTGCCTAACAGTTGTTGTACTGGGTTTTAGCCGCAGGAAGGGCTACACGCCACTACCGTTCAAAACGACCCGTAAAGCATCGACCAGTCGCTGATTCTCATCGGGTCGTTTGACAGCCACCCGAATGTACTCACCAGTGATCCCCCGTTTTGAAGATAGGTTTCGTACTAGTATCCCAAATCTATGCAGTAGCAATGCTGCCACATGCCTTGCTGTATGGGCGCCAAGCACTTCACACATCACGAAATTTGCTTGCGTAGGAATGATGCGAAGGTTGTCTATGCTGGAAAGAGCATCAACGAACTCCTTTCTTACAGCTTTGAAACGCCTGATCGCTTCCTCGTAATCCTCCTTGTATTTCTCACATATCTGAAGGTAAAACTCCGCGATGGAGTTGATGTTCCATATGGCCACATCCTTCTTAACTAGGCTCGCAAGTTCTACGTTTGCAGTAGCGAGCACCCCCAGACGCAAACCAGGAACTCCATATGACTTCGAAATGCTCTTGACTACGGCTAGGTTGTGCCGACTCCGCAACACTTCTTCATTCAAGAGAGTAGCCTCATCCTCATCAGCAAAGTCCACAAAAGACTCATCGACAATGAAGAAAGTATTGCGGTTCTGCGCCCAAGATGCAAGCCGCAAGACATCCTTCTTCTGGATATAGTTACCTGAAGGGTTATCAGGGTTGATCAGGATTAAACTGGAAATATCTTGGTCGTCGAAGTACTCCATCAAGTCGTCAGCAGTATATGAATAGTCCCTCTTCTCGGCAAGGTAAACAACCACGTCATCCTTCGACTTGCGATTAGGGTATTCCTCGAAAGTTGGACGGATTATACCTACCTTACCGGGAAGTCTTTCCATCAATGACTTGATCAACTCGGTAGCCCCGTTCCCAATGGCCATGAACTCTGGCCTCAACCCGAAAAACTTGGCCGCCAACAGGCTATTCACCCGCATTCCGGATGGGTAGGCCGTAACCAGTCGTTCGAAGTTCGACTTTATCTCATCAAGAAGCTTTTTCGGCGGATAGAAAGGATTTACTAGATAGCAAAAATCGATCATCTGTGGGTAACGCCAATATCCTCCGTATCTGCTCTGAAACCTCTTCAGCTTATCTTCGGGAGATAGCGCAAAAATCGACTCAGCTATATCGAGATCTTGAGCATCGTCAATCTCATACCACTGCTCGCCCTCCAGCACAGACGCCTTGATCGCTGATTTCCCGACTAACACGATAACTTTCAAGACTTGTTCGTAATACTCATTGCTTCCCGCGGCTTTTATGAATGCTTCCAAAAAGGGTACGTACGAGGAGTCTGCAAACTCCTTACTGAACCTATAGATGTTCACCGTCTTGTAATACTCGTGAACATCCTCAAACCTGAACTGCCTCTTGTCTAGGATACTTCTGATGTTCCTGTTTTCGTCTATCGTCACCACTGTGCCATCCATCCAGCTCTCGTACTTGGCAACCAAAGCAAGATCTGGATAAGGATCCGCTAGGATTCGCTGCAGTACTGCGTCTTCGAAAACCAAGTCTGACTCAATCAAAAGGGTGTCCTCTTCGAGAAGATATTCCCGGGCTAGATAGAGCGAATATATGTTGTTTGTTTTGTCATAGATTTCGTTCTTCACGTAAGTAATCGGCGTCTTGATCTGCAGTTCTTCTATATGCTCGGCTAATGCTGATGCTTTATAGCCTACCACAATGATGATTCTCGATAGGCCTAGTTTGTCCAGCTGCCTAAGCATTCGCTCAATAATGGTCACACCGTTAACTTCCACCATACACTTTGTGTTCTCGTTAGTGAGTTCTTTCAATCTCTTGCCCATACCGGCCGCCAAAATCATCGCTTGCATCTGAACCTCTCCCCGTCATTGCTAGTTTATCCCTTGTACTGATATATCGTACTGCTTAAGGGTCGATACAGAACGGAACCCTCAACTCGTCTGCACCTCTATATTCTCTGTATTCGATAGGAGCGCGGTGTGAGCTACAAACCGCCTTTGCGTCCACCCGCCATAGGAACCAGTTCATGGGAAGAATGAGAACAGGCGGCAGCAGCGCTCCTAGGCGTTATACCTTGCCCGACAGCGGTGCTGTAATACTGAATATGCCAGTTCCATATAAAGGGGATAACTAGAGAGCAGACTCATCGTCCGGTGAAGATCCATTGACAGGAGTGAACATCCTCCTGAAGCCGCGCAACATTCTGCTTTTCCTCATAGGTGCCAACGCTCTGGACGGCATGTCCATCCCGTCACCAGCAAAAAACCGACCTTCAGTAGCTGAAGCCCTCAAATATGAATCGATACGATAAGACGTCCATCACTAGACCTGTCAACTTTCCCACCATTTGCCAATGCGACTGCTACCGAACTCGGATTGTCAGCGTTGATAGTCAGAACAAGCCTATCAATGGAAAGTGCTTTCGCCCTTTGGACCAAGAGTCCCAACAGCAACTTGCCGTAGCCCATGTTTCTGTAACCTGGTCTTATGGCATAGCCGACGTTTCCAATAGCCGTTAAGACTTCTTCAGTTATGAACTGTCTTAGCTTCGCCATGCCCACAGGGACTCCGTCTGCATACAGCCAGAAGATGGTTTGGACTGGTCTCCTGTTCGCATCCTTAGACGCGTTATCACTCCGAAGTAGCCATTGCTTGAACTCTTGGAAAGTCTTTCCCTTCATGGGATTAACAAAGCCGTTTTCCTCCGCGGGCAGTTCTTGAAGCATAGCGTAGACATCAAGTCCATCTTCGAAGGAAAGCTGCTTGAGTGTGACCTCCATGGTACCACCTCGCGTGGTAATATGCATGAAACACGATCGGATTTCACGTTGACGCCGACATCTCAGGCAAGGGTACTTAACATATTGCCGCGATGCGGTGAGCCCTTTCACGAAAGCGTCTCCATTGACAACCTGTTATTCTAGCAAAACGTCTACCGACAAGACCGTACCCAGCGCAGGCATGTACTCGGCGCCTAACAATTGCTACTAGCTCGGTGACTAGAACAGTTGGGCGAGCAATGATCTGGTTGCCAGCTAGTCTCTGAAGCCATACTCCTTCCCTGTGGCTATCCGACTATTTCGTTATCCGGCACGTTTGAAAACACATTTGCCCCATTCTTGATAACGACATTCCTACCAATTCTCACATTCTTAAAAATTGTACATCCTTGTCCAATCAGGGTGTTTTCGTTGACGACAACGTTTCCCCCTAGGACAGCGCCTGAAGCTATGTGGCAATGATCACTTATGATACAATCGTGTGAGACAATCGCCCCCGCGTTGATAATACAGTTGTTGCCTATCCATGTTTCTGATCCAACAATGGCTCCAGCTGCTATCACGTTTCCTTCTCCCATCCTAATGCTGGGCTCGACCACAGCTTTGTCATGTATGACATTCACAAAGGTAAAACCTAGCTCTTTGAGCAACACATAGGGTTCCTTTCTTCCGTGCATGCGACCATCGAAAGCCACAGAGTTTATGATACGCACATACCCTTGACGCATGACCTCGCGCAACTCGTTCTTGCCGTTCCCAGCTATCACAGGGACGCCAGAAACCTCCTTCAGCTCGGGAAAACGCCGATCTATTATCCCGCAAATGCTGTATTCGCCACGTTTTCTCACAATGTCTATGATAAGTTTACAGATCCCCCCCCCGCCGTATATCAGAAGGTCTTGAGAACGGGTGTCCGAAATGCTGTATGGTTGACCGACGAGCCGCAAAATATCACTCTCTCTGACGATCCTGTCTCTCGGCAGAAGCGACCTATCTATCCCATACTTCACCATAAGCTCCTTGGCCTTCCTCGACATCTTTAGTTCTGTTCCTTCCTCTCTTTCCTGGCCACTAACGATACCATTTGCTGCGTTCTCATCGGTATCAGACACAAAACCAACAACTTGGCCTACCCTAACATCTGTGCCTTCAGGCACCAACATGTAAATGTATCCGTCACCTTCAGCGATAAGCTCTGTAGTGACTTTGCTAGTTTCGATTACAGCAATAGGTTCCCCCTGCGTGACAAAATCTCCGCTTCTCACCAGCCACTGCGTGATCGTAACGTAATCGCTATTACTGTCAAGTCTTGGAACTCTCAACTCCTGCCTCAAGCCAAAACACCCCTAATCTTGTCAACTATCTTCTCAGCGCTGGGAAGCACATAACGCTCAAGTTCTATACCATTTGGTATAGGTTGATCCTGGGCGGCCACCCTGAAGAACCCTTTGCCGAGTCTTTGCTCTGCGAGTCCGGCTACTACCTCTGCACCTATACCACAATGCCTTGTCCCTTCTTCTACCACACCAACCCAGCCGAAACCGTCCACCAGGTTCTCCAAGTCACTCATGGGGATCGGCGATATTTGAGACATCACAACGATATCGACCTGAACCTCATCTTCCAAAAGCAGACCCACCGCAGCATCCATGACATCCATCACCATGCCACCATAGGTAACCAACGTCACATCGGGAGGAGATTCGGGGTCCAGCGACAGCTTTATGGTAGGGAAAGCCTCATTCCAACTGTGGCAAACAAAGAAATCATTGATCTTCCCTTTTGAACACTGGAGCAAACGCTGGCCATACATTTTCTTGTTTTCGATAATGATCAAGGGGCGTTCGAGATATGAAAGTGCATAGCTATATAGGGCCTGAACATTATGGATCGGAGACAAAGCCAGAACCTCAATCATAGGTACGCCAATCAAGAATTTCTCCAACGACTGGCTGTGCGTTGGCCCATAGCCTCGCCCCGCCCCCATGGGCGTTCTAATCACCAAAGGCACTTGCTTGTCATAAAGCCAGTTGTACTTCGCCGCATGATTAACTAGTTGATCGAACCCCAATGTGATGAAGTCGCCAAACATGATTTCTATAATGGGCAGCTTTCCGTTCATAGCAAGCCCAATGCCGGATCCTATAATAGCCGCTTCACTAATTGGCATGTTTAGGACGCGATCCGGATACTTCGTACTAAGGCCCGCCGTCACTTTAAACGCTCCTCCACACGGATCACGAACGTCTTCGCCAATGACTAACGCGTCCTCATTCTCAGCCAATACAGTATCCAATGCTTTGCTGATCGCCTCTACGCAACGCATGCTAGCGCGATTATAGACATCGAAGTTTTTGGCGCGGACGTTTTTGACTACCGCTTCTTTCGCTTTACTTGGCGCCGCTTTGAGCACCCGATCGACAACCGATCCTATCTTTTTCTCAACCTCTTCCTCAATTTGTCTGCACTTGTCATCACCCAATTTGCTGCGCGCAATAGAAATGGGATCGCTCTTCTTGTAAGAGGAAACTTCTTCTGCCGGCCTCGTATCATCACCCTTGCTGTGCGCAGCAAGCCGATAAGTATGAACAATTTGACAAAAGGGCCTCTTCGTCTTTCTGACATAGCCTATCGCTCTATCGAATCCTTGAGTCAACACCTCAACATCGTTAGAAGATATTTGATCATGCTCGATAGCAAAAGCCTCTGCACGTGCCGCAAAGCTACCCGCCAAGGCATCAACTGTCCGTGTAGACATTGCGTATTGATTATTCTCTACGACGAAAAGGATTGGTACCTCAAGAAGGCTAGCCAGGTTGAACGACTCATAGACTACTCCTTGACCCAGTGTCCCATCACCTAAGAAGACGATCGCTATATTGTCAGTCCCGTTTATCTTCTCTGCCCACGCCATGCCAACGGCATTCGGTACGATTCCCCCTTGGACTCCGTTTGTGTAAAAATTCCGGTAATGCAGGTGCTGGCTACCACCATTCCCTCCACACATGCCGCACTCCTTTGTCAAGATTTCGCCGAGCAACAACTCCGGAGGGCCCCCATAGGCTAGATAATGCCCATGACATCTATGATTGCTGAATATGATATCGCCTTCCTTGACGTGTTGCATGAGGGCAACAGCGATAGCTTCTTGACCTATGTACGTGTGAGTCGTACCAGATACTAAGTCTCGGCCAAACAAGTCTAGAACTCTTTCCTCAAAACGTCGTATCGTTAACATGGATCTGTACTGACGTTCTAGTCTCGTCACGTGAACCAATCTCCCTCCGTTGTCGTAAGTCTACTAGACCTGGAGCTGACACTGCTCATCAGCAAACCTTTTCGAGATTCGCAGTGAGTTCGGCGGCGTTCTCCCCAACAGAAATCACTTCCTGATCCAGATCGGTTTCTTCAGGCTCAAAGCGATAATCCCTAAAAAGGTCACCAATATCGATGATCCCAGGCATGTGCTTCGCAACCCTGCGTTCTAGTAGTGGATATCTTTCATATTCATCCGAGTAAATGTAGGCAAGCACCTCTGTATAATTCTTGGGAGCGAAAAACATGTGTCCCTCAAATTCGAGTTCTACACGATCTTCGTAGCAATCACTCTTATTGTAGGCTCTATCAAAAGGATTTCTACCGGCAGACACATGGAAATACTTCCCCGTCTTTCTCTTCTGCATCTGCGATATTTTCCTGTGCAAAGCATAGGCACGCTTATGTGGAATCTTGGCCAACTGAGTGTAGAACCATCTCTTCAATGGGTCCTTCTCTCCTTCAGCACCCATATGAGCCCAAATTATCGTCTTCAAAATCCTGCACATACGATCCTGTACTCGATGGATAACGCGAGAATTGGGCCCGTTAAACAGCGGAAAGATATCCATGGTCACCCCTAAGTGTGTGTCAAACCTGTCGCGGTTTGCCTTGCAATATATCGTATTGTTTCGCTTGAGCGTTGCAAACACCAGGTTGCAGTCTTTATCCGTTTCCTGAGTCCGCAGAAAGAACCTGTCTGTGTCCATTTCCTCCGGTGCCAATTCTAGGAATCTCTCGTAGTCTTCGAGAGGCATTAGGACATCAACATCGTCATCCCATGGTATGAAACCCCTATGCCTCACTGCTCCCAGCAAAGTGCCGAATGCCAGCGTATAGACTAGATCATGCTTTCTGCAGAGGCGGTCGAATTCCACTAGCATTTCTAGCCCAATCAATTGTACTCTCCGCAATAAGGTCGGGCCTTCCAACATTGCTCGATTAACCACCGCCCTTGCCAAACGACGTCGCGTCTTGTTGTCATACATCTCTCGCAACCACTCCGCGTACCTCCCTATCACACGGTAGCGCCTTCCAGAAAAGTCTAGAAAAGTGGATTCTCGGTATGTTTGAGCAAGCTTCACAACTCCAGTTTGCCGCGATAGACTCGGTATCAACACATATTTCGTTGGTATCGCACCATACCTCTTCACACACTCTTCCATCTTCGGGAAAACATCATCGGTACGGCGTCTATAGTAATACTCATTCTTAATTATCCGTGGCAGCCAAGAGAGTTTGAGCAGATCAGGCGGCTGCTTGCGAGCCTGTAAGAGTTTGTAATAGTAAACGAATCTGTTGTGCATGGCTCGAACTTCTTTCTTAGTACTACCGGCGTAAAAAATGGGGATGATGTCAATGAAGTAATCGTAATAGACCTGATCAGCCTCCCGTCCCCGAGGCAGAACCACACCGCTTCGCTTTTGAAGCCTCACGTACACTTCATCGAACTGATAGCAGTTTCGCGAATGGACTATATAGTAATGAGTTCCCTCCAGCTCAGTCTTGCATTTCTCTAGAAAGACAACGAAGTCATCATAGAGCATGCCCAGCTGAACAGTTGCTGCCCAGGGCAAAAACCCCCCTACTTCCGCAGCACCCCAAAGAGTCTCATTCAACAGCGTATAGCGAAGACCATACTTCTCACAGATACCTGCAGCTACATCAGCAAGCTCCAATGCCGCTGCTCTGGCAGGCCCCAGCTTCGCTACATCATAGGTCATATCACATCACCATCCTGATTCCCTACTTCGGCAATATCTCATTCACTACTGCGCGGTAAGCCTCTTGCCCCGCCGTCCCATTTATGTTCGCAAAGCCCGACCGTACCGCCTTCATGCGACGATCCTTAAGAGGGTCCTTTCCTAACACCACCATATCTATGAACTCTTTATACGTCAGAGGCTGATCGCCATAGCGATAGTAGTTGCCTGAGTAATCCAGGGGAAAGTGCTGAGCTGTCGTCGAATCGGGCTTTCGTTGGAAGATCAACACAGGTTTGCCGGTAACCATGTACTCGTTTACCAGAGAACTATAGGTCGAAATCATGGCATTAGAACAGCTAAAAGCCAATCGATAGTCGGTTGTCGTGTCGACAAGGCAATTGCCCGAAGAAGCTAATAACTTGCACATGTTACGATAGAACACGGTGAATTCATGGGAGGTCTTGCTTAAGAGCGTATGCAACAGGGGATGTGGCCTCCATATTAGTGAACAATCATCGCGTTCGAGAAACGTTTCGACTATTTCCGTGTGTTCGCGCATCCCCCTAGCTCCTGTTTTGTGGAAGTAGTACAAGTGCGTGTTCAGAAGAAATACCTTTCTACCGCGCACCTTTTCCTTCCAGGCATTTGGCACTTCGTAACCGCCATCTAGCATCGCTACGATA
The DNA here is from genome assembly GCA_012521295.1 of Bacillota bacterium. Lineage (GTDB taxonomy): Bacteria > Bacillota > Limnochordia > Darwinibacteriales > Darwinibacteriaceae > JAAYMS01. Next base: position 3,486 of record JAAYMS010000135.1, on the reverse strand, counting down.
GCGTCCGTTTTCGGGGAACCAACGACCAACAACTTCCTAGAAGGATGACCAAACCTCTGAAAGATCTTCTTGACCCGCTCCGATTGCACCAAAATGATGTCGGCATGCACGAGCCCCTGAGCGTTGAACAGATGATCTCCTTTACCAGGGAAGTATCTACCAAAAGTGAAATAGGGACTGTAAACCAGACATTTTGTACGCTTGGTCAGATTTCGTGAAAAAAACACCTCTGGAACGCGGGTAATAGTGTTCAGGTCATCATATGGATTGTGGAAGAATATCATCTCGTATTCCTGCGCTTCGCTGAACGAACTGAAAGGGACTATTGGAACCTCCCTAGGGAAATCGCTTCCTTCGTATCGAATGGACGCAGGTCTAAGGCGGTCATCCAATTCGAAATACGGAATAGGCATGACGACAGTATCGCACCGAGAATCAGCGTGTGCAGCCTTCCAGATGCTCTCAAGCGATGTCCACATCGATGCCTTGTAGGGCAGAAAGAGGGCTCTCCATCTGAGATTCACTTGGTTCAGGAATAAGGTTCGTATCTGCTTAATCCTCTTCTTCATGCGTCTCAAAACGCTGACATCAGAGACTTGATTTGACAGACAGTCTTTCATACATTTCGTTACACCATTTATGAGTTCCAGGTCGCATTCGGGAGCGTGTGCCATTAGGAAATCTATGATCGCTTCTAATGCTTCCACGCTACCCTCCAATTGCGATGTCGCCGTGTGGCTATTCTGGGCTTCATGATCTAATGCCTCAACGATGGTATCAAGAAGCCCTGTTATCTTATCTGCATCATTAACGTACAACGCCGACACCCACTTTCCTGCGTTCTGCGCCCGTTCCGCCCGGTCAACGACCCAGTTTGGAGTGCTTGGTCTCACGTTTCTTGGATCGCCCGACCTACCCGCATCACGGGATGAAAACCACGACAACCGCCCCTCACCGCATTTGAAAACACGACGTGATGTGCTTGTTCTTTGAACCCGTGTTATCCACGACGATTCCCTTCTGTCTTTATCCTGCTTCCATTATTCTGTCTAAATAACTGAGGTTATAGATCAAATCTTCGTTGTCTGGTTCGTATTCTAGGCCTTTCAAAAACGCTTCCCTAGCCGCGTCTAGATCCCCCGAAATTAGATGAATGATCCCTCTTGCAGAACAAATGGATGCATCCGACCCGACCGCATCTTCATACTCAGTAATCAACATGAAAGCGGTTTCGAAATCCCCGGCGTTTATTGCCTTTTCGATGGTCTCTAACAGCGATCTCTTCAAACCTTCCAACTCATCTCTCTCTTGCTGGGTAACCACCCCTTGGACTTCCTCCAGTAGCATTTGTACACCGCGCTTCATCGTCTTATCTTGTTTTAGTGCCTCCCGCAAACAACGCACATATTCCGCACTGGAGTTGCTCAACGTTTTAGCTTTGCGTATTACAAGCAAGAAAGCATCGGCGTCAGTTCTGGCCCATGTCACGTCTGCGGAATCCAAAATTGTTCTACTGTAACAGTGCTCCAAGTATTCCAAACCTAGTTCCAAATAAAGCTTGAACAACCGCTCATAGTCTTCATCACGTAAGGACTTCTGCTGCAAGGTTGCATACAGCGCCGCAGACTTGATCCTGGGCACATGAATGACATCTCGATCCAATTGCCAGATAATTTCGTCATCCAGTACCGACTTCATAACATCAAGAAACCCCTCATGGGCCCGGAACAAATACAAGAAGTATTCCGTGATCTTACTTGTTCTAACGGTCTTCAGGACGTTTGCAACGGGCTTTCCGTGCATTAGCAAACACAACACCAAGTCAGCATAATACACTTCTGTGCAACTCAAGTCCAGAACAGCCATTTGTTCCCAGAATTCCTGCGGTATTCTATCTAGGCGTTCAAGACAGTAAACTCGAGCTACATTCAACAGTCCATATTCTGTACCTATCTCCGCCAAAGCCTTAGATAGTTGTCGCCTGTGGGTTGCTGTCAATGTCAAGCGCTTTTTTTCGATTTCATTCTTGATGGAAAACGCTAAAGTGCCGTCATCCTTCCACTTATCGTACAACGCCTTGATCGCTTGGAAATCCCTCTGTCTGGAGTAGATGTCCACAAGGTAAGGCACAACCCGTTCAACCAGACCGGGAGTCGACACTCTTTTGGCATGTTCTACAGCCTGCGCATGTTTGCCCTGCCTGTAAAGCAATTCACACAGTGTCGCATAGGCATGTTCGGTGAATCCTACCATACGATGAGCAACTGAAAAATCAACAGTACCTTTCCCTCGCTCATAGTCCTGGACAAGAGACAAGTAGTTCTGGAATGATACTACTGATTCCTCCAGCTTTCCAAGTTCTGCCTGAGACACTGCTAGGAAGTAATAAAGATCCAGATATCCGTCCTTGATTCGCAAACCTTCTCGACAAATGTTCTCACACTCTGGGAACATTCTGGTGTTAAAATAGACATTGGCCAACTGAATGACAACATACATGTATCTCGAGAGGAGACCCTTTTCTTTGGCCAGAACGTAAGCTTTTTCGATCGACTCTAGCGCCTCGGCGTGTTTGTTGTACATCGCATAGCTTTGAGATAGCTGGTACAAATGGTATATGTTATCGGGATCCTTTTCTAAGACTTTTTGGATCAACGCAACATTGCGGTTAAACTTGTACTCCATAAGTTCTTTGTCATCTGCAATATAGCCGTAATGAACAATCGTCCCCTCTATATGTGCTACTGGACCTTTAGCTTGAGGCTGCTCATGGATGATCCCTCTAAAGTGAAAATGCTTATCTTTCCTAAAGAAGCGCAGTGCTTGGTAGAATCCCCATTTCTGCGGCTCCTTGCTAGAAACAGGATTCCTCATATTAATGAAGGCAGCATTGTATTTCTTATGACGGCCTGACTTAAAAAACGCGATTATTCCAGAAGGATCCTCCAATATCTCGTCTCCATCAACATAGAAGAACCACTCGCCAACGGCGTAACTAAGGACGACATTTCGCATCCCGGCAAAATCGTCGAACCACTCATGGAAATACACCTTGTCTGTAAAGCGCTGAGCAATCTGAACGGTGCTGTCAGTAGAACCAGTGTCAACGATAATCAACTCTGATTCAATCTCGTTCAGGATGGGCATCAGACTCTTCAGGCATTCCTCCAGATGCTTGGACTCATTCTTCACCATAAGGCCTATACTCAGTAACATAAGGAGCCACCTCGACAGAATTTGACTACTTGTAAACAAAGCCAAAGACAATGTCTTTGGCTTTGTCACTAGATATTCTACAGCTCGCTTCCACTAGTCTCCCATTACCCGAGAAGCTGCAGTACTGATTGAGGCGCCATGTTGGCTTGAGCCAACATAGCGGTTGCAGCTTGTTGGAGAATGTTGTTCTTGGTGAATGCCATAATCTCTTCAGCCATGTCGAGGTCACGGATCCGAGATTCAGCAGCTTGTAGGTTCTCGGCAGATGTG
>JAAYMS010000134.1 GCA_012521295.1 Bacillota bacterium | reverse complement strand
TCAATGGCGTGGGCCACCTCAATTGTTTCGCCTGAATAGGAAATCCCCACAGCCACATCACCGGGCCCTAACAGCGCTGCCCGAGTAAGCTGCATGTGAGTATCGACAAAGGATCTAGCTGGCAGGCCGATCCGGGCGAATTTCTGTTCCGCGTCCTGAGCAACAAGGCCACTGGCACCTAGGCCATAGAAATGAATCTCTGAGGCAGCCACCATGGCCTTGACCGCTTCGCTGAGAGACTCAGCGGAGAGCGTCTGGGCTGTATCCTGCAGGGCTTGGATATTGCTCTGGAAGATCTTGTCGCGCACTGCGGCTGGATCATCGCCTGGTTTGATCTCGCCGTAGATAGGTTCGGGCTTTGTAGCCACGTCTTGCGCCAAAAGAATCTTAAACTCTTGAAAACCCTTATATCCAAGGCGCTTGCAGAACTTCACTACCGTCGCATCAGAGACCTCAGCCCGACGCCCAAGCTCTGTGATGGATAGATGAACCGCCTCCGCAGGGTTTTTCAGGATCTCCTGCGCCACTCGCTGCTCGGCAGGACGCAGTGTTGGAAACACTCCGCGAATGTGCAGGAGTGTGTTTTCTTCGCCCATATCGTACTCATCTCCCTATTCGGTCTCAGTCTCCGCGGCGGCTATCTGCAGTGCCCGGCCTACTACACCTTCCCCCTGGGACAAGTACTGCAGAGCCTGTGAAAGAGAGCAGCGTGCCCTAGCCATTACAATAGCCGCTTTGATATTCCATTCTGCTTCGATCAGATACCGCCGCGCTTCTTCTTGTGAAACGCCTGTGGTTTCAGATACTATATGCTGCGCTCGAACCCGCAGCTTCTGGTTAGTGGGAATCATGTCCACCATGAAGTTCTGATACACCTTGCCCAGCCGGATCATGGCAGTGGTGCTGAGCATGTTTAGAACCATCTTCTGCGCGGTCCCCGCCTTCATCCGGGTTGAGCCAGTCACGATTTCGGGGCCCACAATGGGAGCAATCGTGATGTGCGCGAGTTTTTCCGCTTCACTAGGTGCATTACAGGTCAGAGCGATGGCAGTCGCCCCTGCCTCCCGCGTCACCCGAAGGGCACCTAGAACATAGGGAGTGCGCCCGCTCGCTGTGATCCCTACTACCACATCGTCTTCAGTTAGGTGAAGCGCAGCAATCGCTGCACGTCCAGCTTCATCATCATCCTCTGCCCGTTCGACTGGAATAAATACCGCTTCAGGGCCTCCAGCGATGATCGCCTTCACCTGATCTTCTCCTACGCCATAGGTGGGCAGCAGTTCGGCTGCATCCAAAATCCCTAACCGCCCACTCGTACCGGAACCAATGTAGAACAGCCTACCTCCCTTTTTTAGGGCAGCCGCGATCACATCTGCAGCACGCACTATTTGGGAAATCACTCGCTCAACGGCTTCGATAACGCACCTATCTTCAGCGGCCATGAGGCGGACAATCTCTTCAGTCGAAGCTGTATCAATGTGCATCGAAGCGTGGTTGCGCTGCTCTGTCGTCAAGGTAGTAAGGTGATCGAGTCTATTTTCCATGGATTATTACCTTTCCAATGAGTTTTAATCATAGTATTCGCATCATGAGTAAAAATTCCTTCCTGGAACATTTCTCTGAACACAATCTACTAACTCATTGGCTTCTTGACAATTATCTGAATATTATGTATAATTTCCTACAAAGGAGAGTGATACGGTGTATCTCGTTCTGATCTTGAGCCTGCTTGGCCAGAGCTTGTCCCATCTAGACCTGGTTTACCAGGGGACTGTTCGCCAAGTACATGATTGGGACTGCGGTATAGCGTGTGCAGAAACGGTATTACAGTGGACAGGGGCTGACCCCAAAGAAGCAAGCTTACTGAACATAATTACACCCGGGCGCCCGATATCCTTTCGGATTTTGCAGGATTACTTCGATAGAAATGAGGTGTCAGCTATGGGATATCGCCTCACCTTTGATCATGTAGCCCACTTCCTCACCGAAAACCCTGGCAGTCCCCTCCTCATCCATCTCGATGAAAACGGCGGGCATTTCGCGCTGGCGTTTGGTATGACCCCCGAGGGTGTGATCGTTGCTGACCCCGCCCATGGCGTACACCTTGTGCCAAAAGCTGATTTCCAAGAGTCTTGGACAGGCAATGTCCTATATTTTCCCGAACTAAGCAGTCTTCCTGGTGCACTTGAAGCTGTAGAAACGACTCTTGAGCGCGCTTGGCTACTGCAGGGAGCACGTCGTTTCAAACCGGCATTTTGACAGAGCAACTGTTTTAGAAAGGATAGAAGAATGCACAGAAACCTTCTTGTTCTCGTGTTCATAATCCTGCTCGCTGCTCCATGGGCACATGCTCAGGCCCAATGGTTTGTCGAAACACAAATGACAACGTCCATGTATCATGACGTAGACCCAGTTGACTTCTCCCCGATGTCACTTACAGAACGGCAGCTAGAGCTCGCCCTCGGTCTTATGTGGGATATAAGTGATAATGGCCATTTTCAGCTCTCCTTCCCGATGCAAACCACGTGCCAGACACTGATCAGTGGTCCTGGTAAACTTCGAGAGGCAGATATAGGCCTATCCTTGCCCCGTATGAGTTTGGAGGTCTCAGGCAGCACGATTCTTGGCCCCGATGGTTTCTGCCGTCTGATGTTTAACCCAAGTGGGCCTCTATTCCACAGCGAACTCGGGTTGGAATGGGTTTGGGATCCACTCCTTGCTTACGCTTCTCTCGCCTTAACCGGCCAGCATCCTGCCCTAAGGGGCGGGATCATGTTCGCCGCTAACAAGAGATGGGCCCTGGGGGCCCACCTCGTTTACCGGGGTTTTGCTGAGCAAAACCCTGTGTCAGCATTGAGTTATCAGGTGTATTACCAATCACCACGGGGCAAAGCATGTGAGGTCATACTCACTCATCATCTCGGAACCCCGCAGCACAGCTTAGGCTGGAAGTTGCTATTTTGAGAGCTGCTCCATTTCGGCCAGCAGTTCACCAAAGACGGCCATGGCCGATGCGATAGGTGCAGGAGTAGTCATATCAACTCCAGCCCGCTTCAAGAGCTCCAGCGGGTAATCGGAGCCACCGCTCTTCAGGAAGTTCAGATAGCGTTCACGGGCTGCTTCACCTTCTGTCAGAATCTGTTCTGCGAGAGCTACAGCAGCGGAGAAACCAGTTGCATACTTGTAAACGTAGAACGGACGGTAGAAGTGGGGAATACGAGCCCACTCAAGCTCAATCAGTTTGTCGACTACGATGCCATCACCAAAGTACTTCTTATTCAAATCGTAGTAGATCTGGCAAAGCTGCTCAGCGGTGAGCGACTCGCCTTTACCAACCCGATCATGTACAATCAGCTCGAACTCGGCAAACATGGTTTGACGGAACACTGTACCTCTAAACTGTTCTAAGAAATGGTTCAGCAGGTACATGCGGCGCCGCTTGTCGTCGGTCTGATCAAGCAGATGGCGCATGACTAATGTCTCATTCACGGTCGAAGCCACTTCTGCTACAAAGATCGTATACTCTGCAGTCACGAAGGGCTGATGTTTGTTCGAGTAATAACTGTGCATCGCGTGACCGAGTTCATGGGCAAGGGTAAACATATTGTCTAGATTATCCTGGTAGTTCATTAAGACATAAGGATGTACACCGTAGGTCCCCCAGGAGTAGGCACCGCTGGTCTTGCCTCTGTTTTCGAGCCAGTCGATCCACCCCTCGGTGAAGCTCCTGTTCATGTCTGCAAGATACTGTTCACCCAAGGCCTGCAAACCTTCCTGCACCATCTTAACGGCCATGTCTCTCGGCACAACCATCTTTTCTTCTGCAACCAACGGCACATAAAGGTCATACATGTGCAGTTCATCAACGCCGAGCATCTCCCGACGCAGCTCGACATATTTGTGCAAGAGACCAAGGTGATCATGGATTGTACCGATCAGGTTGTGGTAGACTTGAGGGTTCACATTGTCCTGATCCAAGGCCATTTCCAGCGCAGAATCGTAGCGCCTCGTCTTGGCAAAAAAGCGCGCCTGTTTGAGCTCAGATGTGTACATGGCCGCCAGAGTATTCTTCCACTTTTCATATGTGGTGTACAAGGCAGTAAACGCTTCTTCGCGCACTCTGCGGTCAGCGGACTCTAAGAACTGGATATAGCGCCCATGAGTCAGCTCTATCTTATTGCCCTCTTCATCAGTAATCTCCGGAAACTTCAAATCTGCGTCATTGAACATATTAAAGATGGTTCCTGGTGCGGCTGCCATTTCTCCGGCCTCAGCAAGCATCGCCTCCTGCTCTGCAGGCAGCGTATGGGCCTTCATGCGCAGAATGTTGTGCAGCAGATGACGGTAGATGCCAAGCTCTGGCTTTTCTTCAACCCACTGCCAAACCACTGACTCTTCGAGGCTCAAGATTTCTGGATCAAGGAAAGACAAGGCACTGTTTGCAAGCACTGCTGTCGTTAAGGCCTGGTCGGCATATCCTTGATACTTGCTGTTCGCGTTATCTTCATCACGGCGCATGTAAGAATAGGCAATGAGGCGATCAATCAGGAGCCCCAACTCATCGCGCTTCTGCAGTACATGGAGAAGACTGGCGCTGGAATTGATGGTACCTTTGAGCGTTTTGACCTCTTCTAGTACCTCTTTGGCCTTGGCCAGATCCTGCTCGAACTGTTCATCGGTCGGGTAGATGTCTTCCAAACGCCATTTCAGCTCTTGAGGCACCTCATGCCTCTCCAACACTTTACTCATATTTGCCCTCCTAGAATCGAAGGGAAACGCCCACCAAGACGTTTCCCTTAAGTATTCATGTGTCTACGTCAACCACAATGTATAAGACCGTACATCAGGGACGACTTCCTCAGACTTCACAAGCCCGCAGCGCTCCAAGAAGTGAAGGTCCTCCTGCAGAGAGTTCTCATAGGAGAAATTAGCCGGATAACGCTGGAGCCCCTCTGCTATCTGCCGAAGAGTGTGCTGAAGATTATCCGGCAGGACGCGGACAAGCTTCTGCTTCCGCTCATTTTGGTACTTCTCCGCTAGTAGGTTGGCACTGTTGGCTTTACCTTTGTTGTAGTTCCTCACCAGGGCCTGCAGCTGATCCTTCGAGACCTTCAACATCTCTGCGCCAATGGAGAGCAAAGATCTGTCACTTCTGCATGCCAGAACGACACCATAGGCCAGTTTTTCGGGTTGATCTATAAAGCACTTGCCCATCATGCGCATCGTCTCTTCTCGGCTGCAGTCTATCTCTTCTCGCTTGCAGTCTATCTCTTCTCGCTTGCAGTCTATTTCTTCTCGGCTGCAGTCTATCTCTTCTCGCTTGCAGTCTATTTCTTCTCGGCTGCAGTCCATCTCTTCTCGCTTGCAGTCTATTTCTTCTCGGCTGCAGTCTACCTTTGGAGCAAACTCGGCTATTTCGATCAAATCTTGACTATCCTCCTAACCTTCTCCCGAGGACACTACTTCTCTCTTTCGCCGTTATTCAGGAAAATCCTGCCTCCGAAGCATAATTTATGGCAATAGATTCACTTGACCAAACAATTCATCGTCAGAGTTGACAAATCTGACTATTTCCACTTTATCCAAGTACTCCCGTGGGAGAGTTACTAGGTCGGTGGGGTAAGTAAAGGCCATCGTAACCATCTCACCAGGCCCTGGACTCCGCCGGCTGACTTGGACGGTGAGCGTCTTATCAGAAAGCACAATCTTATCGATATTGACAACATAACCGCCGGTACGGTGCTCTCCTAAGTACACCAAGATCGGAAACTCTGTCTCCCAATCAATTTCAAAACTGCGCCTTAAAGGTGGTTCCAGCTGGCTTAGCTGGCGGTTCCATTCTTCGGGAGAAACAGCAACCGCATACTGCACCTGCCTGTTCGGTTCGTAAACCCAATCGGACGTATCGCGAGAGCTCTCATACACCACCACTTCACTGCCCCCCAGGAGCATAAACGCCAACAGCAGCATGGCAAAGATTCTGTACATAATCTCGCCCCAATCCTTTCAGATATGTGTTTATGGACTAGGTTTTTCCGGAATTACAAGGGTTATACCAACCGTGATGCGAGCTGGATCAGATATATTATTTGCTTCGGAGATTACGCGGTACAATGTGGCATCTCCGTAGTACTTCTCGGCAATCGACCACAGGCTTTCACCGGGCCGTACAGTGTGCAGACGAGGGCCTGCAGGCGGAGAAGCAACCTGTGCAGGCGTATCGCTGGGAGTAACTATCACGACTGGCTCCTGCACCACTGGTTCTTTCTCTATCTGGTGGGCCACCTCTGGCAGCCCTGCCTCAGCATCTGTGAAGCGGCTTGCATACCAACGGTATCCCTGCACGCCTGCTCCTCCGAGAATGAGCAGCAGAAGCAAAGCCGCCACCATCCTGGCCCACCAGCGTGATGGGCCGCGCAGAGATGCGGGCTCTTCTCCATAGTCTGGACGGAGGATGTAATAACCCGGGAGCTTGCGCCAGTGGTGATCCACGCAGTGATAAAGCGCCCGATCACCGTGAACCGCATCAATCACATATGCAATGTGCCACGGACGCGAGAATAGCCGATGATGCTGCTGTCTGTCAAAGGCCGATAGAAAGACCCCAAATCCGGGATGGCTGTGCATCCAGCCGACAATCCGTAGTTCACTGCCGGAGGACTGCAGAGAATGCTGAACAGCCTGGTAGTCTTCATGGGACAAGGCAAACCGGGAAGCCGCTGATCTGGAACTTGCCAGCGGAACAAACTGCTCTACTAATACCTCGTATTCTTCCAGACTTTTCAGATTACGCTTCCTGCCAACCAAGAACCCACCGCTTTCGCCAGTGGGATTTTCCTGGGCAAAACGATCCATCTGCATGAAGACCTCTTCCCGGAAAACGACGCGGGGAAACGGGCCGGCCTTGCCTACGAGAAATCGCCGAACACCTGCGGCGCTGCGCTGTCCATTCATGGCTCTCTCTCCCCTTAGAAAATACTCAGCTCAAACTGCCGGGACAGGTCACGCAACATTCTCACACCGACTATGCTGTTCCCCTTTCTGTCCAGGGCTGGACCGAAAGTTCCAATACCAAACCGCTCTGGAACAACCGCCAAAATACCGCCAGCCACACCGCTCTTAGCTGGAATACCTACATTGATGGCAAACTCGCCAGACGCATTATACATCCCACAGGTCACCATGAATGTTGACACTAGGCGGACAATTCTCCGTGGCAGAAGCCGCCTCCCATCCAAGGTAACCCCCTTATTAGCCACAAACAACCCGAGACGTGCTAGTTCTTCACAGGTAACTAGAATAGAGCATTGACGAAAATAGATATCAACTACCTCTTCTACATCGCCATCCAACACTCCTGTATCCTTGAGGAAATAGGCAAGAGCGCGATTGCGATGGCCGGTCTCCTTTTCTGACCGATATACATTCTCATCGATAGAAACAGGGCGCCCCAAAACCTCTTCGAGGAGATCGGTTACTCGCGCAAAGCGTTCCTCTAATGTTTTCCCCTCGAGCATACCGCATACCGCTATGGCGCCGGCGTTGATCATGGGGTTGAGAGGGCGCCGCTCAGCTGTTTCCAACTTGACAATGCTGTTGAAGGGATCGCCTGTTGGTTCAGAACCAACCCGGGAGAACACCTCTTCTTCACCCCGATCCCTAAGCACCACCATGAGTGTAAAAATCTTAGAAATGCTCTGCAGGGTGAAGGGGATGCGGCAGTCGCCTGCAGATACTAAACCTTCTGGGCTCCAAACTGCGATTCCCGCCAGCGACGGATCACCCTTCCCCAATTCAGGAATATAGTCGGCTACCTGACCGAGATGGTGGGCTGAACGATGATCGGCTACGAGCCCTTCGAGCACTTGTTGGAGTTGGGCTTGATTCACTCAGCGTCGCTCCTTTCAGATACCTATCCTAGTACAGATCATTCGGCCAAAAAAAGACCCTTGTCAGGGTCTTTAGATAGAATGATATGCTGCAGTTTCACCCCAAGATTGACAGCAGTTTTTACCTGAACGCTTGGCTCGGTACATTGCCTGGTCGGCTAGAGCCAAGAGCTGGTGTTTGTCTACTGTATCCTCAGGACAAGTGGCTATACCGATGGAAACCGTGATGCGGCCCCTCTGCCTCGCGAAGGTTGTTCCTGCCAACGCTTTTTGGATGCGCACAGCCACCTGTTCTGCTTGGCAGCGAGTCATGTTGGGAAGAAGCACCACAAACTCCTCGCCCCCATAACGAATAACCTTGTCATCGGCCCGAATGACGCTCTGAATGAGCTGCGCTACTGTAATCAGAGCTCTGTCACCAGCTGCGTGTCCGTGTTCATCATTGAACATTTTAAAGTCATCGATATCAATGAACAGCGCCGCAGTAGGCTCGACTGTAGGGTCAGATAGCCATTGGTTGAGATAACGGAAGTTATACACCCCCGTCTTAGAATCGAGCAACAGCTCTCGCTCAAGCTCTTTCCGGAGGCCTCGCTCAACGCTGATCCTGATCCGCATTTCGAGAAAACGCGAGAAGTGCATAAACACGAAGCCCAGAAGTACGATCCCCCACGTGGAGTACTGGGCTGCAAACAGGGTGAAGATGACACCCCAGAACCACGCAATGAGATCATTGTCCGCAGTGCGGAGAACGCGCCCAAGGCGCCTTCTGATCCCCCTACCCTGTGCTACAGCGGTGATCAATGTGACTGACCCGACATTAACAACTATATAGGCCAGGCCACCGGCTAACATAGCCCACACATCGGTCAGCCAAACGCCATAACCAAAGGTGCCTCCCATCCTGCCGTACACGAGGCCACAGGCCATGGCGCTCAGTGAGAGCTGACCCATGTTAAACAGGCCTCGGTCAAGGCTCTTACGGTGGACGATGAAATCCGCAAATGCAGCCAGCAGCGAAATCAGAATGCCGGCGCCGATGCCATACAAGAAAATCGCTGGGAAGACTACTGCGGTGCCCAGAGAATAGTTCATCTGATTTTCAACTGCGACAGATCGGGAATACATGAAAACAGTAAGCGCGGCAAAGAGGCCCAGTTGGGCCCCGTATTCCCAAGGCAGCTCAGGAACAAAACGCACAGTACCTAAGGCTGCGCCGAATACGCATACGCCGATCAACACATGGTAAAGCAGCTTTGAGCGCGCCTTTTTCATCACTTCTCCCTCTTCCAACACATCGCAGTTCAATGAAATGACACTAATTGTCTAACAATTCTTCACACATTGTCATTTTCCTGCCTGTCCTGGACTAAATTCCCAATTAGGCTCAAGACTTCAGGAACGCCAAGCCGTGTTTCAGCGGAAAAAGGAATGGCTTGAACGCCTAGTGTTTCACGTATAGTTTTCAGGCTGCGGGCCTGCTGTCCGCGTTTAATCTTATCAGCCTTCGTAGCGACCACGAAGAAGGGCATTTCCATGTGCCTAAGCCAATTGCACATCAGCTGGTCATCATTCGTGGGTTTATGCCTGATATCAACCAGCTGTATGACGCCTCTGAGGTTTTCACGGTTAGTAAGATAGCCCTCAATCATCGCCTGCCAGCTTTGGCGGACCTGTTCCGGTACCTTGGCAAATCCATACCCGGGAAGATCGACCAACACGATGCGGTCCACGCGATAGAAGTTGAGAGTCTGCGTGCGCCCAGGTTGCCCTGAAGTACGGGCCAGCTTGCGGCGATTGACTAACGCGTTGATCAGAGAGGACTTGCCCACGTTAGAGCGGCCCACGAGCGCTATTTCGGGCAGCTCGTGGGCAGGATATTGACTCTTGCTAACAGCACTCAGCAGAAACTCACAATCATGCACATTCAACTTCATTGCGGCTCACCAACCCAAGCCTGGTCGCTAGAGCCATTATCGGCGCCTGGAATGAAAGCCAAATCCGCATCGTCTTCATCAGGCTTGTCCAGCAGCGCCTTTTCCATGACTTCATCCATATGCTCCACAAACTCGATGTTCATCTTGCGCAGGATGTTTTCAGGCATTTCCTGTAGGTCGCGAGTATTATCTGCCGGAAGAAGGACATTGTAAATGCCTGCTCGATGCGCAGCAAGCAGCTTTTCTTTGACTCCTCCGATGGGCAGCACACGGCCGCGCAGTGTAATCTCACCAGTCATGGAAAGGTCGTGACGCACGGGCCGGCCGGTCAGCGCACTAGCGAGAGCCACAGCGATAGTAATGCCGGCGCTGGGGCCGTCTTTCGGAACTGCTCCTTCTGGAACATGGATGTGGATATCGTACTTTTCATGAAACTCAGGATCGATGTCTAAGTCCGCCGCACGGGATCGGAGATAGCTCAACGCTGCCTGCGCCGATTCACGCATTACCTCACCCAGCTTGCCTGTGAGGGTAAGCCTACCCTTGCCCTGCACAACTGTTACCTCAATGGCCAAGATTTCACCGCCGTATTGAGTATAGGCGAGGCCATTGGCGACTCCAACCCGATCCTCCTGCTCCGCTTCAGTATGGCGGTAGCGTGGAGTTCCCAAGTACTTGTTGAGATTGCTCAAGGTGATACGCACGGTAGTGGTGTTGCCTCTTACTACCTCAGCAGCCACTTTACGGCAGATGGTAGCCAACATCCGCTCCAGAGTGCGCACACCAGCTTCGCGAGTATACTCTGAAATGATCTTGAGAATGGTGTTATCTGAGATGCGAACTTGCTCAGCCGCCAAACCGTGGTTATCCAGCTGTTTGGGCCAGAGGTGGCGCTTGGCAATGTTTAGTTTTTCCTCGTCAGTGTAGCCGGGGATCTCAATTACTTCCATGCGATCCCGCAGGGGCCCAGGAATCGTGTAGAGCACGTTCGCTGTTGTGATAAACAGTACCTCCGACAAGTCAAAGGGCACTTCTAGATAGTGATCACCGAAGTTTTGGTTCTGCTCCGGATCCAGTACCTCCAATAGTGCTGATGCTGGATCGCCCCGGAAATCCGAGCCTAACTTGTCGATTTCGTCCAATAGTATTACAGGATTCTTGGAACCAGCTGTCTTCATAGCTTGGATGATCTTGCCGGGCATTGCCCCGATGTAAGTTCGCCTGTGGCCTCGGATCTCAGCCTCATCCCGTACCCCACCCAGGCTCAACCGGACAAACTTCCGGTCTAGAGCCTCGGCAACAGACGCTGCGAGGGAGGTCTTACCTACGCCAGGCGGCCCTACCAGACAGAGGATTGGCGTCTTGAGATTAGCAGCCAGCTGACGCACTGCCAAGTATTCCAGTATTCTTTCTTTGACCTTGACCAGACCGTAGTGATCTCGCTCCAAGATCTGCTCCGCTGCAGCCAAGTCCAAACGATCCTTGGTCCTAACAGACCAGGGCAGGCTGAGCATCCAATCAAGATAAGTGCGGATGACACCGGATTCAGCCGACATGGGCGGCATCTTCTCCAGCCTGCGTATTTCATGCAGAACTTTGGCTTTGGCTTCCTTCGGAAGTTTGGCCTTGTTTAGGCGTTTGCGCAGTTCTTCCGCCTCAGAAGCCCGCTCATCGCCTTCGCCCAGCTCTTTCTGAATAGCTTTGATCTGCTCGCGCAGGTAGTACTCCCGCTGAGCCTGGTCCATCTGTTTTCTAACGCGCTGTTTGATGGTCTTTTCTAAAGACACAATCTCCAGCTCACGGAAAAGCACACCTAATACTTGCTCTAGGCGCTCGTATGGTGAAAAAGTCTCTAAGACTTGCTGTTTCTCCTCTAACTCTACACCAAGCTGCCCAATCACCGTGTCGGCCAAACGGCCAGGGTCGGTGATCGATGTTACAGCAGGCACCACTTCGGTGGGAATCTTCTTGCTCAGCCGCACATATTCTTCAAAGTTTTCGTGAACTGTGCGCACCAAAGCAATAATCTCGTGGTCACGCCGCTTTTCGTTGTCGGGCTCAGGTATGGTGATAGTCGCTTCGTAATAGCCGTCTATGTCTTCGAGCTCGTCAACGACAACCCGTTCAAGGCCTTCCACCAAAATACGGAGAGACCCGTCGGGCATCTTTAGTATCTGTTTTATTTCACACAGTGTACCGATGTTATAGATATCATCGGGCTGTGGTTCTTCAACCCCAGCCCGATGTTGGGCAGCCAGAACAATTCGCCGGTCACCTAACATGGCTTTTTCCACAGCCTGGATGGAGCGCTCCCGGCCAACTTCAAAAGGAGTAACCATATGGGGAAAGACCAGCGTGCCTCGGAGAGGTAGTAGAGGGAACTTCTGAGACCGATCGTTCTTGGTCATGTTCCGTCACCCCCATATTTTTCTGGTGATTTAATTATAGCATAGTTTAGGAATAGTTGGTACTAGGGGGTGAGTTTGGCATTTGAGGCGGCCAAGACTGAAACGTCTGGCATGCGGTTATGTGCAGTTGGGTGAGGTTCCTTCGCTCCTACGATGGCGGCACGAATCGCCTCAGCCACATGCGTTATTGGAATCACTTCGATGTCATCCCATGCAGCAAACATCTCCAGCCAGTTTTCCGCCGGAATCAAGACCCGCTTCACCCCAGATTCTCGCGCCGCCGTCACTTTCGGCACAATACCACCTACAGGCTGAACAAGGCCGTGAATAGTGACCTCACCTGTCATAGCAACTGTATTGTCCACCTGCTTGTTGGTCAGGGCGGAGTAGACAGCCGTAACCATCGTCACACCGGCACTAGGCCCGTCAATTGGTACTCCACCAGGGAAGTTAATGTGAATATCGTAGTCCTGCGGCCGCAGTTTCAGTACGGAGCGGAGGACAGTGATCACGTTATCGACAGAGCTTCGAGCTTGAGAGCGCCCCCGCATCGTCCGTCCGGCACCGCCAATCTCCTCTTCGTCCATGACGCCCGTTACTTTTATAGTGCCAGTCCCCGGCTCGACAGGAATGGCGGCCGCTTCGGCACTGATCAACATGCCCATGTTCGGCCCATAAACCGCTAACCCGTTCACTAATCCCACGGCTGGCTCCGCTGGGATACGCCTTTCTAGGCGTGGCGTGTACTGGCCGCTGTTTACCACCCACTCAATGTCCGCCTTAGTTATTTCAGAGCGTTCTTCCGTCTGCACGATTCCAGCGGCAATCTGTACCATATTTACAGCGTCCCGCCCGTTCGAAGCATAGCGCTGCAGTTCCTCAAGTGCGCCCTCAGTTAAGGGAAATCCGATTTTCTGGGCCGCATTCCTGGCAATAACACGAATTTCTTCTGGGCCAAGTGGCCTGAAGAATACCTCCAAGCAGCGCGACCGAAGTGCAGGCGGCAGCTCGTTGGGCATGCGGGTCGTGGCCGCGACTAAGCGGAAATCGGCTGGTAGACCATTTTGGAAGATCTCGTGTATATGGGCAGGTATATTTGAATCCTCTGACGAGTAGTAGGCACTCTCAAGGAAGACTTTGCGGTCTTCTAGAACTTTCAAGAGTTTGTTCATCTGAATAGGATGAAGCTCCCCGATCTCGTCGATAAACAAGATGCCGCCGTGAGCTTTGGTGACCGCTCCCGGCTTGGGCTGAGGAATGCCGGCAATGCCAAGTGGCCCAGCGCCTTGGTAAATCGGGTCATGGACAGAACCGAGCAGCGGATCGGCGATACCACGGTCGTCGAACCGGGCAGTAGTAGCGTCAACTTCCACAAACTTAGCATCCGCCGCAAAAGGAGAGAGTGGGTTCTGCTTCGCTTCTTCCAGTACAACTCTGGCAGCGGCTGTCTTACCCACTCCCGGAGGGCCATAGATGATCACATGCTGCGGATTGGGCCCGCACAGGGCTGCCCTGAGCGCCTTCAGGCCATCATCCTGACCCACGATCTCCCTCATCTCCTGCGGCCGCGTCCGCTCGGCCAATGG
Organism: Bacillota bacterium; assembly: GCA_012521295.1. Lineage (GTDB taxonomy): Bacteria > Bacillota > Limnochordia > Darwinibacteriales > Darwinibacteriaceae > JAAYMS01. The sequence continues at coordinate 6,064 of JAAYMS010000134.1, read as the reverse complement.
CTCAGTGAGAGAAACAGCTTTCATGCGCTTCAGTTTTTCAAGTTCCTTACGGCTCTCACGATCAACCGCCCACTTGCTGGACTGCTGCTGACGCCAAAGGTTCCAGAAGTACAGTCCGATGACAATGGCAAAGAACAGGTTGATCAGCCCAAGTATACCCATCATACGATCACACTCCCTGCAGAGGTCACCACTTAGTATGCCCGGGAGGGATCAAAAAATGAGGTGGGTTTCCCCACCTCATGAAGTATCAATTATGCGCTTTCTTCTTTATCTGCCTCATCTACCCGAATCAGCCGCGGGGGTTCGCTTCCGTCAACTGCTTCTGGAGTGACTACACACTTCTTGATGTTGTCTTCCGATGGCAGTTCGAACATCACGTCCATCATGATCTTTTCCACGATGGTCCGCAGTCCCCGTGCTCCCGTCTTCTGCTCGAGAGCCTTCTGTGCTATGCGGCGCAGAGCTGCTTCTTGAAATTCCAGCTCAGTACCGTCGATGTCGAGGAGGTACTTAAACTGTTTGACAAGCGCATTCTTAGGCTCAGTCAGAATATGGACCAATGCATCTTCATCGAGGGCATCGAGTGTGCACACAACTGGCACGCGGCCAACGAACTCGGGAATCAGACCGTACTTCAGAAGGTCTTCAGGCATGATCTGCCGGAGCAGGTCGCCAACCTGACGTTCTTCTTTCTTGCGGATATCGGCGCCAAAACCGATGGATTTCTGGCCGATGCGCCGCTCGATGATCTTCTCTAAACCATCGAAGGCGCCTCCACAGATGAAGAGGATGTTCGTGGTATCGATCTGAATAAACTCCTGATGAGGATGCTTACGCCCACCCTGGGGTGGAACGCTGGCGATGGTTCCCTCGAGGATCTTCAGCAGGGCCTGCTGAACTCCCTCACCAGACACATCGCGGGTGATCGAAGGATTCTCCGATTTCCGGGCGATCTTGTCGATTTCATCTATATAGACAATCCCTTTTTCCGCCCGTTCCACATCATAATCGGCTGCTTGGATCAGCTTGAGGAGGATGTTCTCCACGTCCTCACCGACGTAACCCGCCTCGGTCAGGCTTGTGGCATCGGCGATGGCAAAGGGTACGTTCAAAATACGGGCCAAGGTCTGGGCCAGCAGAGTTTTTCCACTGCCTGTAGGCCCGAGCATGAGAATGTTGCTTTTCTGGAGCTCAACATCGCTGTTCCGGGTATTGGAGTTGATCCGTTTATAGTGATTGTACACAGCCACAGACAGTGCCTTCTTGGCCTCTTCTTGTCCAATCACGTATTCATCTAAAATAGCCTTTATTTCCCTTGGCTTGAGAATGTTATCCAGTTGGACATCGTGGTCTTCTGTGAACTCTTCCTCGATGATCTCATTGCAGAGTTCGATACACTCGTCACAGATATAGACCCCTGGTCCGGCGATGAGCCGCTTGACCTGTTCCTGCGCTTTACCGCAGAAGGAACATTTCAACTGCCCTTTTTCATCGCCAAATTTGAACATCGTATCACCTCTCTAGTCCTACCTAAGATCCGCAACCCTGGTTAGTACACCGTCGATCAGACCGTATTCGGCGGCCTCTTCGGCAGACATGTAGTAGTCTCTATCAGTATCCCGCTCAATGCGGTCGAGAGGCTGTCCTGTGTGCTTATGCAGGATTTCGTTCCCGAGTTTCTTCAGGAACAGAATTTCTCGGGCCTGAATCTCTATCTCGCTGGCCTGCCCACGGGCACCGCCCATCGGCTGGTGGATCATGATGCGAGAGTTGGGCAGCGCATAACGCTTGCCTTTGGTTCCTGCAGCCAACAGCAGAGCTGCCATGCTTGCAGCCATGCCCACGCAAATGGTGGAAACATCGGCTTTAATATACTGAATAGTGTCATAAATCGCTAATCCCGAATAGACTTCCCCACCTGGGCTGTTAATATACAGGTGAATGTCTTTTTCTGGATCTTCCGACTCAAGGAACAACAGCTGAGCAACAACAAGGTTAGCTACATGGTCGTTAATGGGGCCGCCAAGAAAGATAATTCTATCTCTCAGCAGACGGGAGTATATGTCAAATGCCCTTTCCCCCCGGTTTGTCTGTTCAACCACCATTGGAATTAAAGCGCTCATTTGTCTCCCTTCCTTTCTTCCCCATATTTATTCGCACACTTACTCGGCATCTTGGGAGTCAGAATCGGAGTCGGAGTCTGCATTTGAGGCGGGGGTTGGTTCGACTTCAGTGATCTTCGCATTGTCGACGATGGCCTTAATGGTCCGCTCCCGCTCTAGCATGATGCGAATACTGTCTTTTTGGCCTTCGAAATACTTACGGGCCTGTTCTTCATGCCCTTCGTGCTCCGCTGCGCGGCGCTCAATTTCTTCATTTACTTCTTCATCTGAAACGGTAATCCCTTCAGCCTTGGCAATAGCTTCCAGAATCAGATCATGGCGCAGCCGGCGAGCTGATTCTTCTTCGAAATTAGCAGCCAAATCTTCCATTGTGGTGTTGGTAATTTCGAAGTAGCGATCTGGTGTAATACCCTGATACATCAGATTACGCAGGTAGTCTTCTGCCATATGCTGTGCCTGATGCTTCACCATGGACTGGGGAAGCTCGATCTTGCTATTTTCAGCAATCTTATCTAATAGTGTATTCTCGAGTTTGATAGCGGTTCTCCGCTCAAGGTCGTCTTCTATCGTTTTCCGAATTTCGGCTTTTAATTCGTCAAGAGTCGATGCGCTTTCGCTGACATCTTTAGCAAACTCGTCGTCAAGCTCGGGCAGAACCCGTTCTTTGAGTTCCTTGACAGTTACCTTGAATGTAGCTTCTTTGCCAGCAAGATGCTCGGCATGGTATTCTTCGGGGAATGTTACAACGATGTCCTTGGTTTCCCCTACATTCATGCCTACCATCTGCTCTTCGAAGCCTGGGATAAACTGGCCAGAGCCGATCTGAAGCAGATGATCCTCTGCAGCTCCACCGCTAAAAGGTTCACCATCAATGTAACCGGCAAAATCGATTACAGCGTAGTCTCCCTCTCGAACATCGGTACGGCTGTCTACTACAACCAGTTCAGCAGCGCGCTCTTGATAATCGCGCAAAACAAGGTCAACGTCTTCATCGGTGACGTTAACCTTTTCCTTCTCTGCTTCGAGGCCAAAGTATGTACCGAGCTCAACCTCGGGGTAGACATCAACTTCGATCTTAAAGGTTACACCATTCTCTTGAGAGATTTCGTCAATATCAACATCCGGCTGATCGACAGGCTGAATGCCGGTTTCTTGCAGTGCTGCTTCATAAGCCTTAGGGAACAGGATGTCCACTGCATCTTCGAAGAAAATCTCGGGGCCATAGTTCATCTCGATGAGCTTGCGAGGGGCTCTCCCTTTCCGGAAACCGGGGAGGTTGATTCGCTTGGCCACACGTTTATATGCACCCTGAATTGCTTCCTCAAAAGCTTGAGCATCACACTCCACCGTGAGGCGGACTCGGCTGTTTTCCAGCCTTTCCATGGTAGTCTTCATAGTTTTCCCCTTTCAAATCTCCTCCACGCGGAAAAAGAATACAGCCTAGTATTCCTTAGGTGTATTTCAAATAGTTGGGAGATCTAATGAAATAAAATGGTGCAGGCGGAGAGACTCGAACTCTCACGGGGGTCGCCCACTAGATCCTAAGTCTAGCGCGTCTGCCAATTCCGCCACGCCTGCACACTCTGTATAAAATTAAATGGTGAGCCATCCGCGACTCGAACGCGGGACACCCGGATTAAAAGTCCGGTGCTCTACCGACTGAGCTAATGGCTCATCCATGCTCTGATATTATAGCAAAGACACTTTCATCGGTCAACACCCTTTTTGGGGGTGGTGTGAGGCCTGCAAAAAGAGTATAATAAAGGCAGTAGTCCTGGGAGTGGATACGCATGATAGTTCCCCGCCGTTATTGGCGCAACCTAGATTGGCCCCTCATCTTAGCAGTCCTCGCTCTCATTGCCATCGGTATGGTGGTGATCTATTCTGCCTCTTATTCGCAGTTAACCTCTGCGGGGTTGAGCCCCTTTTATTATGTCACTCGGCAGGCGATGGGCTTAGCCCTGGGACTGGCGGCTAACATTGTGATTATCAGCATTGATTATCGCGCCTGGGAGCGCTGGACCCGGTTAATTTACTTTGGCGCTATCGGGATGTTGGTTGGGATTCTTGCCCTCGGAACCACAGTGTTCGGCTCGCAGCGCTGGTTCCGCATCGGGCCTTTGAGTATTCAGCCGTCAGAACTAGCTAAGTTGGCCTTGGTTATAACTCTGGCAAAGCATCTGGAAAACAAGGCGAATGTCTCTGGATGGAATATCTGGCGCACCTTTGCAATTGCCGCCATCCCCGCTGGCCTCATCATGCTTCAGCCCGACCTAGGCACCTCTGCGATCTTCGTAGGTTTGTCGTTTGTGATGCTCTACTTTGCCGGCGCAGACATCAAGAAGCTTGCCCTCTGTGGTGGAGCCTTAGCTGCCGCTGCGGGAGGCGCAATTTTCGTGTCGTTGAAGGGTTGGGTCAGCATTATTAAGCCTTACCAAATCAGCCGCCTGTTAGTCTTCTTAGATCCCTATGCTGACCGCAATGGAGCGGGTTGGAACATTATTCAGTCGATCATCGCCATCGGATCTGGTGGCTTCAGCGGAAAAGGCATCCTAAGCGGTACCCAAAGTCAACTGCATTTTCTTCCGGCCAACCACACCGACTTCGTCTTCTCTGTGATTGCCGAGGAATTCGGCTTTATTGGAACCTTAGTTGTTCTCCTGCTCTATTCGATCATGATATGGCGGGGCTTGCGCATCGCCATGCTGGCAAAGGACACCTACGGCATGCTCCTGGCGAGCGGTGCGGTGAGCATCTTCTTTTTCCACCTCATAATCAACGTAGGGATGACCATCGGCATGATGCCCATTACTGGCCTTCCCCTGCCTTTTATCACAGCGGGCGGAAGCACGATGCTGACCAGTCTAATGGCCATCGGCATCATTTTGAACGTGGGCCTTAGGCGCCAAAAGATTATGTTTTAGAAGGCGGTACTCTAGAGCCAATACGGCAAGGGTAGTAGCTGCTGGAAATACGCAAGTAGCAGCGGCCACGACGCCTGAGTCATTAAAAACCAACGCTGCCAGACCGGCAACCACTGTCCCCCAGATCCCGCTGGCGATCTGGGGGTATTTCTTTCCCATCCATGTGATGAACTGTGATGGCCAGATGAAGCTGGCACCGATCAAAGCCAGCGCAGCCACCCAAGCCCTGCTCCAGATACTGTAGCGGATCAACCGCAGGTTCATAGCCAGTTTCCGCTGGATGATGTTGTATATTGCTGCAGCGCCCTCTGTCTGGATTGCATGAACAGTGCGGCCGATATGCGACTGTTCAGCAGGGCTGCGCAAGTTGTCGATCAGCATAAGCGTACCGAGCACGAGGCCCGTGCAGACAACTAGGGCCAGGACAACTCGCCAAGAAAACCTGACCCTTCCCCACGCTCCCAAAGTTACGCCGAATCCCAGCACAGCAGTGATTGCACCGCCCACATTTGTACCCCACCAGGGCGCTGCCACCAACACAAGTACAGCAAGGAACAATGGAGAAGCGGCGGCAATGGCCTGAAGCCTTGTCAAGCCCAGCAGTTGAGCCGCAATTGCCGTTCCCATAATGATCGCCCCCACCAAAATGCCCATGTATTCATTACCTAGGCCATAGAAGCGTGCACCACCGATGGGATCGTAGCCAAGGTATGAGAAGCGCATCAACCAGCTTCCGCCAATAATGTCCAGACCAATCAGCAAAGCTGTAGCCAGCCCAATTCCAGCAACAACCCATAGAAAATCACGCGTGAGCCACAATATGAGGGCAAGAACCACAGTTAGAGCCACTGCAGCCCAGATACCTTTGGACAGAATCAGAAGATAAACGGGCAGCGCCAAAGATACAGCTAAGACCATCTGCATAACCCGGGCAGCCTGCAGAGCAGCCTTGACTCTGAGTACCATGAGAGCTAACGAGATGAGATACACTCCGATCTGGATGCCCACCAATGT
>JAAYMS010000133.1 GCA_012521295.1 Bacillota bacterium | reverse complement strand
CTCCAAAGTGGCGTAATGCTCAAGATCCGCCTGAAGGAGTTAAGCATGTACCCGAGTTCGTAGAACGTATTCAGGCCCCTATGGCTCGCCATGAAGGGGACGAACTCCCAGTAAGTGCCTTTAAAGGCATGGAAGACGGTACCTATCCCTTGGGAACCACGGCATATGAAAAACGGGGCATTGCTGTCATGGTGCCGGAATGGCAGATCGAGAAATGTATTCAGTGCAATCAGTGTTCGTATGTCTGCCCCCATGCGACCATTCGCCCGTTTCTGCTTGATGACGCTGAAATGGCAGCCGCACCTGAAGGGTTTAACACGAAGAAGGCTATGGGTAAAGACATATCGCAGTTTGGCTACCGCATACAGGTCAGTCCGCTCGACTGCACTGGCTGCGGAAACTGTGCCGATGTCTGCCCGGCACCGGGCAAAGCGTTGGTCATGCGCCCGGCTGACCAGATGATTGATCAGGAAGCAGATAACTGGGAATATGCCATGACCATCAAGCCCAAGTACCACTATACGAACTGGAAGACCTTGAAGGGCAGCCAGTTCAGGCCGCCGCTCTTTGAGTTCAACGGTGCCTGCCCAGGGTGCGGCGAGACTCCTTACCTGCGCCTGTTGACCCAACTGTTTGGCGAACGTATGATTATTGCCAATGCAACGGGCTGTTCTTCTATTTACACAGCGAGCGCACCGTCCATGGCTTATTCTGTCAACGCGGACGGCCATGGGCCAGCTTGGGCGAATTCCCTGTTCGAGGACAATGCCGAATATGGCTTTGGCATGTGGCTGGGTGTATCGCAGATAAGGGAGCGCCTAGCTTCGTTGATGAGGCAATTGCTAAATTCTGGAGTCGATGAGTCACTGGGAAAGGCTTTTCGCGCATGGCTGGAGAATATGTATGATGGTGAAGGTTCGGTTGAGCCGAGCAACCAGATTGTGGATCTATTGGCCAAAATGGACCTGAAGAGTAATCCCGCGCTCGCCGAGATCTGGGAGAAGAGATCGTATCTTATCAAGAAATCTCAATGGATCATCGGCGGTGACGGTTGGGCATATGATATTGGCTATGGGGGGCTAGATCAGGTTCTCTCGTTAGGCGCCGATGTAAACATCCTAGTTATGGATACTGAAGTGTATTCTAATACTGGCGGACAATCATCCAAATCTACACCGACTGCGGCTGTAGCGAAGTTTGCTTCGGCTGGAAAACGCATCCGCAAGAAAGATTTAGGGCGCATGGCCATGACATACGGGTATGTTTATGTGGCCCAAATTGCACTAGGTGCCAACATGAACCATACCATTCGTACAATACTAGAAGCAGAGGCATATCCGGGCCCATCTCTGATTATTGCATATTCGCCCTGCATTGAGCATGGTATACGCACGGGCATGGGCACCAGTATCCTGCAGGAGAAACGCGCTGTCGAAGCTGGTTACTGGCATCTCTATCGGTACAACCCTCTGCGCAAACAGGCGGGGCAGAACCCCTTTACCCTTGATTCTCCAGAACCGACGGCCTCGTTCCGGGAGTTCCTCGAAAGCGAAGTGCGGTACTTCTCGCTCTTGAAGGCTTTTCCGGACATCGCGGAGGAGCTGTTCGCTCAGGCGGAGGCAGATGCCAAGGACCGCTACGACGAATACCGCCGCTTGGCTGCTATGGAGTATTAAGCAGAAACAGAGCCCCGGTTTGGGGCTCTGTCTACTTTTGGTTCTCTTCTGCCCATTCGCGGGCCAGCTCTACATCAAGGTCGCTGGGTAACCCGACACGGGAGACATCTTTGTGCCCGGCCAGATTGGCCCACGCAGCAGTAGAGTGCTCTTCTACGGGCAGTGAGTAACGCCTGCGCTTCAGTCCCTTAAGTGATTGATCTTTATTCACATATCTCGCCATGGCATACCCCCTTGGTTCTAGTCTGTACTAAACTGCTTAATCTATCCAAGAAAGGTAGTGTTGTCATGCCTATCACGTTTAACGGGAACAGAATGCTTCAGCTGATTAATGAGTTAGTGGCAATTCCGAGCCCCACGGGATACACTGAAGATATCATTTCGCATATTGAAAAAATGCTGCACGAGATGGGGCTTGAGACAGCCCGCACCCGCAAAGGGGCGCTGCTCACCACTCTCCGCGGTAAGAACAATGATGAGCACCGGCTGCTGACCGCTCACGTTGACACCCTGGGTGCCATGGTCAAGGAGATTAAGAGCAATGGCCGGCTCAAGTTGAGTCTGATTGGAGGCAGCAAGTGGCCGCATCTAGAAGGCGAGTACTGCCAAATTATGGCTGGTAATGGAGAAATCTATACAGGAACCATCTTGATGCATCAAACCGCGGTTCATGTGTACAAAGATAGTGCCACTCTTGAGCGCAATCAGGACAATATGGAAGTCCGCCTGGATGAAAAGGTGAAATCGGCAGATGATGTGCGCAAGTTGGGCATTGGTGTTGGTGACTTTGTCGCGTTTGATCCCCGCATCCAGATCACACCCAGCGGCTTTATCAAGGCCCGGCACCTTGACGACAAAGCGGGAGTCGGCATTCTGCTCTACATCCTGCGGGAGATGCAGGAACACGAAATCGTCCCCGCCCATACCACACATATCTTGATTTCCAACTACGAAGAAATCGGATATGGTGGTAATTCTAATATTCCTCCACAAGTAGCTGAATATGTAGCTGTAGATATGGGAGCTTTAGGTGATGGGCAGACTGGCGATGAATACTCTGTATCCATCTGTGCTCAGGATTCATCGGGGCCCTACAACTACCGTCTCCGCAGGCATCTTGAGCAGATCGCACAGAAGAATGGAATTGCGTACAAGGTGGATATATATCCGTACTACGGTTCTGATGCCAGTGCTGCACTTAGAGCGGGCCATGATGTTGTGCACGGCCTCATAGGCCCGGGTATTGACGCCTCGCATGCTTTTGAGCGGACCCACGTGGACTCTGTGATCAATACAGCCCAGTTAATCTATCATTATCTCTTGTCTGATCTGGCGTAGGTTCCCTTTCCCAAAGCGGGAAATGATGGTAAGATGAAAGGGAATGGAGGAATCTACGATGAGTTATCAGCTGATTGTGAGAAGGGCCCAGGATACGCAGCCTGGTAATCTGCTCACTCTACCTTGGGAGGAGTTCCCGGTAAGCACTCCTTTTGTGGATGCTGTCACAGGTAACCCGGCATCCTTTGACACTACTGTCCAAGCCACATGGGATGAAGAATACCTGTATATTCGTTTCATGTGTGAGGACAGAGACATCGTAGCAACGATGGTTAATCGGGATGATCCTCTCTACGAAGAAGAAGTCGTCGAAGTATTTATCGCACCAGAAAATCTCAGTCAGTACTACGAGTTTAACCTGAGCCCAAGAAATGTGGTGTTCGATTCGCTCATCAGCCATGATGGGAAGCAACACCATGGTGATCCTTCTTGGGACTGCTCTGGACTAATTCATCGGGTAATTCGTAAGGAAAACAACGGTGGAGGAGAGTTCGGCAGCTGGGAAGGGCTTCTCGCCATACCATTTTCCTGCCTGGGTGTGAAGCCTGAGCGAGATATGGTTTTGCGGGCAAACTTTTTCCGCATAAAAAGGGCCCCACACGACGAGTATATGGCGTGGAGCCCGACTATGCGTAATCCTGCAAACTTCCATGTTCCACAAGCTTTTGGAGAACTGAAGCTGGTTTAAGAGTATAGGCCAGGAGTGTAGGCACCACTACTGCGGAACTTACGATTCCACATCATCATGGCTCCAGTACCCAGCAGCGCTGTTGCCGCTCCGGCTAAGTACAAGCCTGTGCCGCCCATGCGGTCTAGAAGCGCTCCGCCCCAAATCCCGCCCAAAAAGCGGGGCAGGGTATAGGTAAAGGCGGACTGGAGCGTGAAGCCAGTGGTCCTAAAGGCTGGCTTAACCAGCTCATCTACAAGCAGAACGAAAGCTACTGTCGTTAAGGGGAACGCTAACCCTTCAATGCAGTGGATCAAGACCAGCATCCAGGGATTGGGTGTTATGGCAAATAAGAACATACGCAGAGTCTGAATCAAACCTGCGGCTATTACAAGCTGTTCCGGCCTATAGCGCCGGAGCAGCTTTCTTGTTATCGCGAATACAGGAATCTCTACCAGGGCTGTAAAGCTCCATGCATAACCGACAATCGTCGAGCTGGCGCCCCGTTCAACCAAGACTAGGCTGAGGAAGGGTAGACTGGTACTGTTCCCGAGCTGCAGCAGGAAGGCCGCCCCAAGGAAAAAGAGAAATGGCAGCGAGACAGCCTGTTTAGCTGTTTTGAGGCTGAAGTCGATCTTGTGTCTCTGGGCAGCATTGGCTCTCGGCATACTGAGGCTGGCAAGGATCGCAAGGATACTTGTGAGTACGAATACCCAAAAAATGCTGGTCTGGCTGCGCTCAAAGATGGGCCCCATTAAGAGGGCAATGGTAGCAAAACTGAACGAACCCCACAGCCTTGCCTGGCCAATGCGATCACTACTGCGCTCAAGAGCCTGCACAGCCATAGAATCCAGCATTGCGGTCAGTGGCCCCTGAATCACACCCATCAGCACTGCCAGCGCGAGAAACAGCCCCGAAACAGGCAGAAGGCCGAAAATGGCTACAGTGCCTGCCGTGGCTGCTACAAGTAGAATGTATAGGAGGCGCACGTTACCCCATGCATCACTGACCAACCCCCACAGGGGCTGGGTTAAGAACGCCGCGAGAGGGCCTAAAGCATTAAAAAGGCCGATCTCGAGGCCGCTCCAGCCAGCCGCCTGCAGGTAGATAGTGATGAACGGTGTCCATGAGCCGATAATCATGAAGTATGCCAGGTAGTTGAGGCATACCACGCGAAAGGGTTTGTTAGAATGCATGGTTCCTCCGGGAAACAGCTTCGCCAGGAGCAACGGTTAGTGGCTCTCCGTTATGGTAGATATCTAACGCATCCCCTGACAGTAATTGGTATGTCGTGTACTCTCTTTCGACACGAACAGCCAATTGCCTTCCCTTGAACTTAACTTTGAATGCATAGCTCTCCCATTTGTCTGGCACAATGGGTTGGAACCTCAGAGTGCCGTCATAGGTCCGCATACCACCGAACCCATTCACGATTGACATCCACGATCCTGCCATACATGCTGTGTGCACACCCTGCCATGTGTTTTTGTTGTAGTCATCTAGGTCAAGACGCGCTGTCTGCATAAAGTAATTATAAGCATACTCATGGTAGCCAATTTCTGCAGCTATGATGCTGTAGATCGATGGTGAGAGTGATGAGTCATGCGTTGTCTTTGGCTCGTAGTAGTCGAAGTTGGCCTTCTTTTCTTCTAGTGTGAAGAGATCGCCCAAGAGGAACAGCAGCAGAATGACGTCTGCCTGCTTGATCACCTGGTAGCGCCAGATGGTCAATGGATGCCAGTTGCGTACCAATGGGATTTCCTCCGACGGAATCGAGTCTACATCGATAGGATCCTTATACAGGAATGAATCATCTTGTGGATGGATGCCCAGTTCTTCGTCGTACGGCAGGTACATCAGATCTGCACATTTTTTCCACCGCTCGAATTCTGACTCATCGAGGTTGATACGCGCTTTTAAGTCTGCGTAGTGCTCTGGGAACATCTTGCTGACAATCTCGGCTGCCTTCAGGGCCAGCTCGAGATTGAACTTGGCCATATAGTTGGTGTAGCAGTTATTATTTACACCTGGTTTGTACTCATCGGGCCCGCAGACCTCGTTGATGCAGTATTTTCCTCCCCGAGCTTCGATGAATGCCCCTCGGTGTGCCCAACACCGCGCTGTTTCAAACAAGATCTCTGCACCCATGTCGCGCAAGAACTCCCAGTCTTCGGTTGCCTCCACATATTTGAAGATAGCGTAGGCAATATCCGCGTTGATGTGATACTGCACGGTGGAACCCAAGAAGTTGCCCGATGCCTCATGGCCATTGATGGTTCGCCAGGTGTAGAGAGCACCTTTGTCTTTCATCCGGGCTGCATTCTCCCGTGCTGCATCCAGAATGTGATAGCGGTATTCGAGGAGCTTGCGCACCAAGCCAGGCTGGCTGTACAGGAAGAAGGGGATAATATATGTCTCTGTATCCCAGAAATAATGGCCTTCGTAATATTCACCTGTCAGCCCTTTAGCGGCGACGTTGGTGATTCCATCACGGCCTGTGGAGCCTAGCAGTTGGAAGGCATTGAATCTAAGCCCCTGCTGCAGAGCAGGATCGCCCACGAGCTGGACATCTGTATCCTCCCAGTATTCTTCCATGAAGTTCTTGTGAGCTGCGAACAACTCGTCCCAACCGACCTCCGCCTGCGCTTGGGCATGAGTAGTGACGAACTCTTGGATCTGCTCTGAGTCAGTCTCTCGAGACGTTGTCACAGAGATATACTTCTCGAGAAGGCCAGTTTCGCCTTGGGCGAGATTGTACTCGGCGGTAAACGACAGCTGGTCAGCGGCAGCGCTTCCCATTATGGTTGGCGCGGAGTTTTCTGCAGCTGTCTTGTGGGTTACGCCAACACCAATGAAAAAGCCGGTACGGCGGGTTTTTGAAAGAATGTAACCGCTTTCATTTTTTGCCTCAAAAAAAACCACATCAAGGGCTTGGTTTTTCAGGTGATGATAATTTCGAACATTACCGTCGACTTTCGAAGTAATGGTAACCTTGCCAGAGAAGTTAAGAGGCTTAACGTGACAGCGCATCACCGCTAAGTGTTGGTCTGTCTGCGAAATGAACCGTTCAAAGCAGAGCTCAAGTTTCTTCCCATTAGGGCTCTCCCAAACAACCTCTCTCTTGAGTATGCCGTCCTTCAGGTCAAGCACCCGCTGGTAGTGTTCTACCTTTCCATTCAATAATGAAAAGCTTTCTCCATCAACTGAAACCTCAATGATCCGCCAATCGGTGGTGTTGATCATTGTTTGGTACTCTTCTGGCTGCAGGGCCATGTGTTCGCCGTAGACAATGGGCCATGTCTCATAGATTCCGTTTATATAAATACCCGGAGTAGAGGGGACGTCGCTAGGCAAACCTTCTTCAAATGTACCCCGCATACCCATGTAGCCGTTACCGATTGAGAAAATGGTTTCATTACGGTGATTCAACTCGGGGTTGAACTCGGTTTCCGTAACACGCCACTCCTCTAGGGGATAGATCGGCTGAATATTCCGATGATAAACCCGCATTCGACATTCATCTCCTTTCTGGTTGTGGCTATTTTTCTTAGTATGGGTGTTTTATTGGCTATTCACTGCCCAAATCCTTTTTGAACATCCCTGCAAGAGCTAATAATACCCCACTGTTAAGGGCATGCTTTGTTGAGAAGAGAGATTTAGGTGGTGACGTGCATTGAGGATAATGATGTTGTCTTGGGAGTATCCTCCGAAAGTGATCGGTGGTTTGGCACGTGCTGTGGCAGATCTTTCCGAAGCGCTTGTCGAGAACGGACACGAAGTCAGTGTGGTCACAAGTGATCATCCGGACTCCCCTGATACCGATTATCGTTCGGGGGTCAGGGTTTATCGCGTTAACCAGCACTTCCCGTCGCCCTTGGGCTTTTTGGACAACGTTTTGTACATGAATTACCATCTAATTCAACGGGCCTATCAGCTTTGGCAAGAAGAGTCATTTGACATCATTCACGCCCATGATTGGCTGGTAGCGCCAGCGGCTAAGGTGCTGAAACACACCTTCAAAATCCCTTTGGTTGCTACGATACATGCTACCGAATGGGGCCGCAATGGAGGCCTACATAATGATCTACAGCGGCACATTAGTGATGTGGAGTGGTGGCTGACCTATGAGGCCTATCGGGTGATCTGCTGCAGCCGCTATATGCAGGACGAGCTGCGCCGCATCTTTCACCTACCCGATGACAAGCTGGCAGTAATACCCAATGGCGTTACACTGAAAAACTTCACTGAAGTTCATTCAGATCTAAATGCCTTCCGGAGGCAGTGGGCTCTGCCTGAGGAAAAGATCGTATTTTTCATCGGCAGGCATGTCCACGAAAAAGGCGTGGACGTCCTGTTGGGCGCGGTACCAAAGATCCTTCATCACTGCCCCCAGGCGAAGTTCATCATCGCAGGTACCGGCCCGATGCACGACAGTCTGAAAAGCCAAGCTTACCAGATGGGTATCGCCCACAAGGTGCTGTTTGCTGGCTTTATTGACGATAAGACCCGCAACAGTTTGTATAAGCTGGCGGATGCAGCAGTGTTCCCAAGCCGCTATGAGCCCTTTGGTATCGTAGCTTTGGAGGCCATGGCTGCAGGCGCACCTTGTGTGGTTAGTGACGTCGGGGGACTGCGCGAAATCGTCCGACACGGAGAGACCGGTTTGACGTTTTACGCTGGCAATAGTAACTCCCTAGCCGACAATGTGCTCACGCTTCTCCACGACCGTCATTCCGCCAGCATGATGAAGAAACTAGCTTATCATGAGCTTCTGGAAAAATATGATTGGAGCAAAATCGCCCTCCAGACTGTGGAAGAATACGAACGGGCCATCGGACTGCAAGCAGCACCAGGCCCTGTCCGACGTCTCAAAGATGATCAAACCATCTACGATCGCTATCACCTGACAGGCAACTTCCCAGAAGAAAGGGCTGAGCTTTATGAAAGCAGTAATCATGGCCGGCGGTGAAGGTACCCGTCTGCGGCCGCTGACCTGTGGTGTGCCTAAGCCGATGGTTCCCATTTTGAATAAACCAATGATGGAACACATTTTAAACCTGCTCCGGTCCCATGGGATTAGAGAGATCGCCAGTACACTCTGGTATCTGCCGAAAGATGTCACGGATTATTTTGGTGATGGCTCCGAGTTTGGGGTTACCATGGAATACTTCGTAGAAGAGGAGCCTTTAGGGACCGCCGGCAGTGTTAAGAACGCGGAAGACTTCCTTGATGAAACATTTATCGTGGTGAGCGGTGATTCGCTCACCGATATTGATTTAACTAGGGCCGTCGAGTTTCATCGATCCAAGAATGCTGTCGCGACAATTGTACTCACGCGTGTCTCTAACCCTCTTAGTTACGGCATCGTGATCACAAATGAGGATGGGCGTATCCAACAGTTTCTCGAAAAGCCAAGTTGGAGTGAAGTGTTCAGCGATACCGTCAACACGGGGATTTATGTCCTTGAACCCGAAGTGCTCCAGCTATTTGGCAGAGGCGAAAACTTCGACTTTTCACGGGACCTTTTCCCGAAGCTGCTCAAGCAAAAAGCCCCTTTGTACGGATATGTAGCTGATGGCTATTGGTCGGACGTGGGAAACCTTGATGTTTATCGCCAGGTTCAACAGGATTGCTTGGATGGAAAGGTGCGGATCGTTCTTCCTGAGCCGCGCGCCGAAGGCCTTTTCATAGAGGAGGGGGCGGTGATTGATCCAGACGTAGTAGTCGCCGGCCCGGTGTATATCGGCCGTGGGGCTCGTGTTGAAGCAGGTGTTGAGCTTGGCCAATACACTGTGATTGGCCCTAACTGTCTTGTGAGTGCAGGGGCAAGCATCAAGCGTTCGACTCTATGGGCAGGAGCCCAGGTTGGTTCTGGCAGCGAGCTCAGGGGCTGTGTCTTGGGGCAGAATGCCCGAGTTCAGCAGCGGGTCAAGATCTTTGAAGGGGCTGTAGTTGGCGATAATACTGCGGTTGGATCACATTCTACCATTATGCCTGGTGCCAAGGTATGGCCTTGGAAGCGTATCGCTAGTGGCTCGACCCTCAAGCAATCAATTGTGTGGGGGCATCAAGAGAGGCCTTCACTATTCAGCAAAACTGGCATCACTGGGGACCTGCAGGGTCAGCTTCCCCTAGAGGATATCGTGCGTGTTGGCTTGAGCTATGGAGAGTTCTTGGGCTCAGGTAAGAGAGTCCTGGTGACCTGTGACGGAAGCGCGAATGCGCGTGTAGCCAAACGGGCGTTGATAGCAGGGCTTTTAAACGGCGGCCTCAATGTGCTTGACGCTGGTACAGCGGTCGGGAATATAACTCGCTTCGGAACGCGTCTGTTCCGTACTCAAGGTGCGCTGCACTGCGAAAGCCTATCTGACACATCTGGACTGGTTAATATCCAGTGCTGGAATGAACAGGGATACCTCCTGAGTAAATCTGAACAGCGCAAGCTGGAGAATATCTTTCTGCGCGATGATTATCCTCGCCATGCAGATGGCGAACTCGGTGAGCTTTCATTTGTGCCCGGTCTATCAGACCGCTATCTGGATGCTCTCGCCAAAACATACCAAGCAGCTCGTGGAACCCTCAAGGTAGGTGTGCGCGCTTTATCTGATCGGACACGGGCTCTTGGTGAACTGATCGCTGACTTCCTTGAACGCGCGGGTTATCAGTTGGCAGAAGGGAATCATGAGGGCCAGATTACCGTTGTGGTTGACGATGACGGTTGGTACTTCGAAGATGAGCGCGGGCAGCGGGTTGATGAAGACACTTGGTGGGGGATCTTTGCCCAGGTTTTGAAGAAGCGGGCCCGTCATGCAATCCCTATGCCGGTGCGAGTGTCTGAACATATTTCTAAGCTGGCCCACGATGCAGGCCTAAAGGTTCATTGGACTAGGCTCGAACCCCAGTTCTGGATGGAAGCTGCCACAGAGCTCGGGATCACAACTGGAGACGATGAGGTGGAGTTCTTCCCGTATATCGAGCCCTTGGCATCGATTGGCGAGGTTCTGCATTATATCAGCAGTCAAGATAGTAGGCTTGCTGATCTGGTGAGTGTGCCCGAAACGAGTTCGAGTACCAAGCAGATTCTCTGCCCCTGGAGCGAAAAAGGGCGCGTTATGCGCCAACTAATCGGGCAGACTAACCCGGAAAACACTCTCTATCTTGATGGGATCAAGGAATACACCGATACAGGTTGGGCGCTTGTCGTTCCTGATGGTGATGAGCCGGTCTTTAGGATATACAGTGAAGCGCAGAGCCCAGAAGAAGCCGAAGCGCTCGCTGATTACTATGCCAAACTGATTATGACGCACATCGACGAGGAGTGAAGACATGAACACAATTCCCCAACCAAAAGTAGCTTTCTTCTGTATGGAATATGGCCTAAGCGAGACATTTCCCATATATTCTGGAGGACTGGGCATCTTAGCTGGAGATATTCTTAAGACGGCAAAGGATATGAATTTGCCCATGATCGGCATAGGAATTCTCTGGCGGGAAGGCTACACTGATCAATATTTGGACAAAGACGGATCTCCCCGCGACTATGCTCAGGATTACGATCGCAGTCACTTAGAAGACACAGGTATAACGGTAGACCTGTGGATTCGAGGAGAGAATGTAACCTGTAAGGTGTGGAAGACCGAAGCCTTCGGCAATGTGCCCCTCTATCTTTTGGACAGTGATCTTCCTGGAACGCAGCACGGGTGGATGACCCGCCAGCTGTACCACAGTGCACCGCAGGAGCGGGTGGCTGCGGAAATGATCCTGGGGATTGGTGGAGTACGCCTTATCCGGAAGCTCGGCCTTGATATCGACATCTATCACCTAAATGAAGGCCACGCTGTTTTTGCCGGTTTAGAGCTCATTCGCGAAAAAATGGCTCAAGGCCTAGATTTTGAAGAGGCTTGGGAAGAAACCCGTCAACAGATTGTTTTCACGACTCATACCCCTGTAATGGCCGGTAACGAGGAGCATGGTCATGATCTGCTCAACTACATGGGGGCATGGTGTGGCCTGGAGTATGATCAGGTTGAAAAAATCGGAGGCAATCCTTTCAATATGACTGTTGCAGCCCTGCGGCTGAGCTACATCTCTAACGGCGTTTCGCAGCTGCACGGCATGACTGCACGCTCGATGTGGCGTGGCAATCCTGGTACAGCTCCGATTATCAGTGTAACGAACGGCGTGCATGTCAACACATGGCAGACTCCTCAGATTAGGCAGGTATACAATGTGAATGGCAACCTATGGAAGCCTCACATGCAAAATAAGCGCCGCCTCCTCGACTTAATTGCCAATCGGACGGGAGTCAAATTCGACCAAGATGTGCTCACGATCGGATTCGCGCGCCGCGCAGCAGCCTATAAGCGCAGCGGCCTCATCTTCAACCGCTTGGACATAATCGAGCCGCTTCTTAAGGAGCGCACTCTCCAGCTTGTCTTCTCCGGCAAAGCACATCCGCATGATGAGTGGGGTAAGCGGATTGTAGCCAACATAGTCGAGATGGCGTACCGGTTCCCAAATAGTGTTGTTTTCTTAGAGAACTATGATATGGAGCTGGGACGAGCCTTGACCGCCGGTTGTGATGTCTGGCTTAACACACCTCAGCGGCCGTTAGAAGCATCAGGCACTTCAGGAATGAAGGCAGCTCTAAACGGTGTACTAAACCTAAGTACGCTTGATGGTTGGTGGCCCGAAGGCGTCATTCATGGTGTGAATGGCTGGCATTTCGGTGGTGGTTATGAAGGCCCTGAGCAGACAATGGTAGATGCAGCTTCGCTGTATGATGTTCTGCTGTCCGAGGTCATTCCTACCTATTACGAAAAACGGGATAAGTGGGCCGATATGATGCGGGCCGCTGTGGACATGGCAGTGCACCGCTTCTCTTCCGAACGGATGCTGACCGAGTATTACAATATGCTTTATCAGCCGTCCACAACGCTGCGCCACTTAAAGAATCAGATAAAGCATACGAAGGCGGTTCACTAAGCTTGAACACGTGAGATCTGCGCCAGTCAGCCGTAAGATTGAGCGGACTGTCTGGCGCTTCTCATTAATGTAAGATATAATTCCCATTAGATAGCAACTAGTGGGAGGGTATAGGATGGACAAGAATTTGCTTTATGCTGAATTATGCCGTGATCTCGACGCTCTGATCGGCGATGAACGGGACTGGGTTGCAAATCTGGCCAACGCTTCGGCCTTGCTCAATGAAAGACTCGACCGCATCAACTGGGTCGGCTTTTATATTCTGAAGGGCGATGAGCTGGTACTCGGGCCATTTCAAGGGAAACCAGCCTGTATCAGGATTGGCATGGGGAAAGGCGTCTGTGGAACTGCTGCGGTGCAGCGCAAACCCCAGGTTGTTCCGGATGTCAACGCGTTTCCAGGCCACATTGTCTGTGATCCTGCTTCTAAATCCGAGGTTGTCATCCCCCTAGAGTTTGATGGCAGGCTCTTGGGTGTTTTGGATATCGACAGCCCTGAGTTGTGCCGATTTGATGAGGCAGATGCTGAAGGTCTTTCTCAAGTGGCAGTTATTCTCGCAGAAAGATGTCATTGGGACTAATAACTCTTGCCAAAACCAGAAATAAGCCCCATAATAGATATATGATAACGATTATCAGTATCAAGGGGTTGATTTTGTGGAAGTACGCAAAGGTATTCATTGGGTAGGCGTACTTGATCCTGGATTAGAGATCTTTGACGTTGTTATACCCACTCAGTGGGGCACTACCTATAATTCATATCTCATCGAAGCCGATGAACCCGCTTTGGTGGATACCGTTAAGAAAGAATTCAGTGAAGAGTTTTTCGCCAAACTAGAAGAAAAAATCGATTTAGCTGACCTCAAACATCTAATTGTCAATCACACAGAGCCCGACCATTCTGGTGCCGTAAAAGAACTTCTGCGGAGGGCTCCCCACCTAAAGGTGCATGGTTCTCGGGCTGCAATCCAGTTCCTGCGCGAGCAGGTCAACATGGATTTCGATGCGAATATCGTTCGAGACAACGATGTTCTTGATCTTGGCGGACGCCGATTACGTTTTATCATGGCTCCTTTTCTTCATTGGCCTGATACCATGTTCTCCTATCTAGAAGGAGAAGGCGTAATCTTTACCTGCGACGCTTTTGGATGCCACTATAGCCCGCCAAGCGGTAAGGTGTTTGAGAGCGAACAGGAGGAAGACTTCAGCGAAGCCGTGCGCTACTATTTCGACAGCATCATGAGCCCTTTCAAACCGAAGATTCAGGAAGCTGTCACCAAAATTGCTGATCTGCACATCGATCTAATCGCCACCGGACACGGCCCGATTCTCGATCAGGATCCTTGGCGGGCCATTGACCTTTACCGCCGGTGGAGCACAGAAGATGAAAGAGATACCAAGAGAATCATCGTTGGATATGTCTCGGCCTATGGTCATACCAAACGCATGGCCGAACTGATTGCCCAGGGAGCAAATGAGGTTGGCGGCGTCGATGTTGTGCTTGTCGATGTAGCAATTACTCCCGAACGGATCCTCGATGATATCTTCAAGGACTTCGACGCTTTGATCATAGGTTCTCCCACCATGAACGCAAATGTAGTCCCTCCCGTTTGGCGTGCCTTAGACAAGATCAGTGCGATTACGGCTCGAGGCAAGGCCGCTGCTGTTTTTGGTAACTACGGCTGGAGCGGCGAAGCAGTAGATCTCTTAGAGGAGCGCCTCGAAAAAATGCGCTTAGTTGTTTCGCATCCACCTGTCCGAGTCAGATTCGGCTTAACCCCCGAAGATGAACAGCGCTGCCTCGACCTAGGCCGCCACATGGCGGATGGTCTGCAATAACAGCTTATTCACGGAAACCTGGCCTTTATGCCAGGTTTTTTGCTTTCCTTGAGAGAATTGTGCTGCCGCTGAATTCCCACACTAAGACAAGAACTGAATGGAGGAAGAGACTTGGATGTGCTGCGTAATTTGGCTCGTCAGAAGGGCCGTTCGTTGCTGACTATTGGTGGAGTATTTGTGGGGATTCTGGCCTTAACAGTCCTTGGTGCTATGGTAGAACGCATCAACGCTATGCTGTCTCTTACCGAGCGGTTCTTTGCCGCGCAGATCATGGTAATGCCAAAGCCCCGGGGCGAGGCCATGGGCCGAGGGGTCTTTACTCAGGAGCACCTCAAGAAAATGGCCGAACTCGAAGGGGTTAGGGCTGTGGTTCCCCGGATCAATATCATGCTTGACCTAGATGATGGTTTCGCTTTTACTCTAGGATTGCCCCCCATGATTCAGGCAGTGGATCTGCAATCGGGGCACAATGAGTGGCAGTCTCTTAAGGTTCGCCATGGGAGAATGCTTACAGAAGAAGACGAAAAGGGAACCGTATTAGGGTCGGATCTGGCCAAACGCTTCGAGGCACAAGTGGGCGACACTATTTCTCTGAATGGGGAAGAATTCGAGGTGGTCGGCATTCTAGAAAAAACGCTCTCGGGCCCCGACAACATGGCGCTGATCAACATCGACGCTGGACGCCAGTTAATGGGCGCTGCCGGGAGCAGCCTTGCTACATCGGCCGCGGTGGTTTGGGAACCAGACTTTGACCCTGAAGAACTTGCCCGGGTTCTCCAACAGCAAGTAGCAGATGTGCTTGTTTTATCTCCCAAGGCAGCTCAGGAGATTCTTGATCAAGCTGTTCTTGTCATAAACCTAGTAATCTGGGGCGCAGCAGCAGTGGCGTTAGTGGTAGGTGGCTTGGCGGTTATCAACACAATGATGATGTCTATTTCGGAACGCATACGTGAAATAGGCGTTAAGATGGCGATTGGAGCAAGGCCACGCACGATCGTAAAGGAGTTTCTGCTCGAGTCCGGTACGATTGGACTGGCGGGTGGCGTTCTCGGGTTAGGCATTGGTTCTTTCTTAGTGCGGATCGGAAATCAGCTGACAGCCACTCGAGGCCTGGAGATCTTCTATGTCAGTCCACGATTAATTGTACTTACACTCTTATTCTCTGTACTGCTTGGGGTCTTGGCAGGTATCTATCCTGCTTATCGTGCTGCTCGGCTTGACTGTGTGGAGGCGTTGAGGAGGGAATAAGATGGCAGTCGAAGTTCTTCTGGAGCGGGTCAGTAAGACATACAATCAAGGTGCTGCTGAGGTCAAAGCCCTTGATAACATCACCCTACGGTTTAGTGGCGGAGACTTCAAAGCCATCATGGGGCCATCAGGTTCGGGAAAGTCTACCCTGCTAAACGTCCTGGGCTGTCTAGACAAACCTACTACTGGGATTGTGCGAATTGATGGCGTCGAGGTTCAGGGAATACCCCCCGGGGCCTTGTGGCAGATCCGAGGCACCAAGATCGGCTTTATCTTTCAAAACCACTATTTGATTGAATCGTTGACTGCCCTGGAGAATGTCATGCTGCCACAGCGCTATGCTGGCGTTAAGCGATCCCAGGCTCAGCAAAAGGCGTCAGAACTCCTGGAACAAGTGGGATTGGGCCGTCGGCTGCATCACAGGCCATCGCAGCTTTCGGGAGGCGAAAAGGCCCGGGTAGCAGTTGCCCGGGCCTTAGTCAATGATCCCGCTTTGATCTTGGCAGATGAGCCTACAGGTGCGCTGGACAGTAAGACAGGAATGGTTATCTTAGAGCTGCTGCACAGCTTGCGCAGCCCCGAGCGGATCTGTCTAATTGTCACTCACGATCGCAGCGTCGCTGACACGTGTGATGAGATCATCTCTATGCGAGATGGGCGCATTATTGAGGCTTGATCACCAAATCGTATCCATATATTTCCTTAAACCCTTTGGTTCGTCTGCGCGCGTCCTTGATCTCTAGTTCGGCGTTTGCCTTGCTGACAACAGAGATCTCACAGACACCATCTTTAATTTCTGCCAAAACCTGCATCACTACTCCCGTATGGCTGCGGTCCAAGCTGTGGGTAATCTGCAGAAGGGGGCTCAGCTTGACGATTATTTCTTTATCGCCAGGTAAGAGCGGCCCTCGTTCTACATAATCGTCAAAGTCAGGCAGATAAACCTCATCATGACAGGCTGCCAAGAACGCGGTCATGACGCGTTCTCGCTGCGTCAATCCAATGAAAGGTGTATGGAGAAGCATGTACAGGGTATGTTTCTCGAGGCTTTCCACTGAGATTACCTGCCCAATCTCATGGAGTAGTCCAGCAATGAGAAGCAAACGCCGCGCAGAACTACCCATCTTGTGGATGGGCTGCAGCTGATCGAAAAGCGTTACCGCCAGGTTTGAGACTCGCCGCAGGTGATTCTCATCCAAGCCGTGGTAACGGATCAGGTTTTCCATATGATGGGACAAAACATTAAACAGGATCGGGTCACGCGGCAGGAGATATTTATAGAAGATCCCATCCCTAATGCTGGCAGTGCTGACCGCTACTTTCTCGGCGCCCACTGCTTCCATCAGCTTAACGATCATACCGGTTCCTGCAACAATTAAATCAGCGCGTGCTGGTTCGAGCCCAGGCACTTCGAGGCGCTCAGCGTGGCTCATCCGCGACAGCATCTCATAGATCGCGCGCACCTCTTCTGCCGGAATTTCGATCCCATCGGTGATGTCGGGTAGATAATGCCGCCGGCGGCGATAAATGCGAGCAAGGGAGCGAAATGTACCTCCAATGCCGATCAAGAGCCGATGGCCATTCATGCTTTTTACGCCTTCGAACTTCTGCTCTAGAAATTCCTCCATAGCTTGTAAGTCGGAAGGATCGGGTCTGTCTTTCAAATGGAAACGTTCAGCCATTGTAACGACACCGAACTCAAATACCTTTGTCGCTTGATGGACGCGGTTTTCAAAGGAACACAGCTTGAGGGATCCACCGCCGAAATCTGCCATCAGGCCAGTGGTGATCGGCGATGAGTTGACCAGGCCTATGTAGCCGAGGTATGCTTCTTCGTCGCCAGTTAAGACCTGGATTTTGACGCCGGTTTTTTCATAAATATAGTTGATGAGCTCCTGTCCATTTGGAGCATTGCGAACAGCTGCGGTAGCCACTGCTAGAATGCGGTCTACATTGCGTGCTTGACAGAAACGCACAAAGAGATTGATTGTATCAGCAGCATACTGAAACGCCTCTGTGTTTAGTCTCCCATCTTCGTCAAGGCCGCTGCTTAAGCGTACAGTTTCCTTAATATTCTCAATTTGATGATGGGCGTTTGTGCCATCAACGTGCATGATAATCAGCCGAACTGAGTTGGAACCGAGGTCAATGATTCCCAGGCGCGTCATAATGATCCCCTTCCTTCCTTTAAATACTATTCTATCAGAGTTTCGGGCGAACCTGCAACAGCTCGATGGGCTTACAGAGGCGTTTCCATTCCTTGACAACGGTTATACCGAGACGTATAATTTTTGTAGGTGTAATATACTGGGGTGAATAGTGTGGAAGTCACGAAAAAAACAGAGTATGCTATCAGTGCCCTGATCGAGCTAGCGCTTAATCCGGGAGAGTACATTTCTTCTAAGGAAATAGCGCTGCGGCAGGAAATTCCCGTGAATTTTTTGCCCCAGATTATTGCTCTTCTGGGTACAGAAGGCTGGGTTGAAGGAGTGCGTGGCCCAGGAGGCGGTGTGCGCCTAATAGCGGATCCAGCCACCATTTCCGTTAAGAATGTAATCGAATTAATCGAGGGCCGAGTAGCTATTTCCCGGTGCTTGACGAATGAACTGGGCTGTTCCCGTCTGGGCCGCTGCCCGCTTCATTCGGTATGGCAAGAAGCGCAAGCGGCACTTATGAACGTGTTGGCAAACACCACCATTGCCAAACTGGCAGAGCAGGAAAAAGAACTAATGGCCCAAAAACAGTCGAATTAAGCCAGGCTTCATACCCCCGCAATCGCTTGTCCATGGCGAAAAGATATACTAGTATGCGATGAAGATAACGAAGGAGTGTATGGCTTGATTAAACGTCGCTTTTTGTTATTTGGTCTAACACTTATCTTGCTGGGCTGTCTCGTGGGACATCCTGTTTCTGCCGGGACTATTGGTTATGTTGATTTTGAGTTCCTGTTTAACAATCATCCAGAATATGAGTTGAAGAATGCCGAACTGCAGCAAGAGGCAGAGAGGCTTACTGCTGAGTTCCAGGCCGAAGCAGGTGCACTAGGTGAAGACGCTAACCTAGAGGAACTTGCCGCCAAATATGAAGCGCAGTTAGAAGTGATTGCTGAGGAACTGCGTGTATTTATTATTAGCGCGGTGCAAAAGGTAATTGAGGAAGTTGCAGGGGAATATGGTATAGACGTCGTAATACCTGAAGGAATTGTAATTGCGGGTGGCGTTAATCTCACACCCTTAGTGCTCGAAGCCATGTACAAATCATACGGGATCTCTGTTCCATCCCATCTGAGGATGGATTGAGAATTGGGAAACACCATATAAAAATAATCAAATGAGGTGATCCTATTGGCGAAGTGGGAGTGCACAGTCTGTGGATACATCTATGATCCCGCAGAAGGAGACCCAACACAGAATATCGAGCCTGGAACAGCGTTCGAAGATCTGCCAGATGATTGGGTATGCCCTGACTGCGGTGTAGGTAAGGATCTTTTCGAAAAATTGGACTGATGTGAGGAGGATACACCTTGAATCCAGTAGTAGATCATGATCTCTGCATTGGCTGCGGACTCTGCGCAGAGCTTTGTCCTGAAGTCTTTGAGATGGGTGACGATGATCTGGCCCACGTAATTGATGGTGCCGATTGTGATGCAGCTGGATGCTGCGAAGAAGCTGCTGACTCTTGTCCTGTCGAAGCTATTTCGCTCTAGGTTGACAGTATAACAACATAGAATAGTAGTTTCCATTTCCCCCAGTAGTCTACTTGCTTAGTTCTCCGTCAACGGGGAACATTAAGCTTGCAGGGCGAAAAGGGGGTGAAATGGAGAATGGCACTTGGATCTTCAAGCAGCAATACCAAACTTATTCCCCAGGCCTATCAGGCAATGAATCAATTCAAGTATGAGGTTGCCACAGAACTCGGAATCAACCCCGAGTACAAATCAGGTTATTGGGGCAACATCTCTTCGAGAGAATGTGGTGCTGTGGGAGGACATATGGTACGGCGCATGATTGCCGCTGCTCAGCAGTCGCTCGCTAACCAAGGCGGTGCTGGCGGATTCCGTTTCCCACAGGAACCAGGTGGCAATCAGTAGTAACTGAATAAAAAGGGGGGGCTCACATGTGAGCCCTCTGCTTTTATTTCCCACGTAAGTTTGACTTCCCCCTGGGTAATGATATTGGTGAAGCCTAAGGGGAGGTGACGATATGGCTCGTGGAAGCAGACGGAATCGCATTGTTGTACCGCAGGCAGCACAGGCCATGGACAAGTTTAAATATGAGGTAGCAAGTGAACTGGGAATTAACCCAGAGTACCAAAGCGGTTATTGGGGCAACATCTCCTCGCGTGAGTGCGGTGCTGTTGGCGGGCACATGGTGCGCAAGATGATCGCTGCCGCCGAGCAGTCTCTCATGAATCAGCAAGGTGGTTTTGCTGCCCCGCAGCCTCCTACTCAACAGCAGTAAAGGCTTGAACTGGCCAAACCCCGCTCTGTGCGGGGTTTTACTATTTCTTTACTGATAATTGTTTGAAAAAAGCCGCACCTTTTGGCTATGATCGTACCATGCAGCCGGGAGGTGGATGCGGTGAAATGTCCGTTGAAAGGTATTAATTTCCGGCCCAGCATGTGTTTGACGTGCGAATACTGTGGTGGCTTTATCAACGGTGGTGTGCTCTGCTTCAAAGCAAATCGGAGGTTGGATTACCGCCTAGAACTGGTAACTGAGCAAGAGCACCCAAAAGAAGCACGCGGCTAAAATCACAGATTAAGCCTTGTCTTTCCGAAGAAGCTGTGGTATATTAAGTATTGGCAATGATGGAGCGATGAGCAGTGCATGACAAATACATGCAGGAGGCCATCCGGGAGGCCTATAAAGCCCTAGAAATTGGTGAAGTCCCCATAGGCGCGGTAGTTGTGCGCGATGGGGAGATTATCGGGCGAGGATACAACCAGCGAGAAACTTTAGGTGATCCAACCGCCCATGCTGAGATGCTTGCTATCCGTGAAGCGGCTCAGTATTTGGGTTCGTGGCGCTTGACGGGAACCACCCTGTATGTTACACTAGAACCCTGTCCGATGTGTGCTGGCGCCATCGTTAATGCTCGGATTTCTGAGCTCGTTTACGGAGCTTCTGATCCAAAAGCGGGTGCAGTCTCATCGCTGATGAACCTCGTACAAGACGAGCGTTTGAACCACTCTGTTGGGGAAGTTATCGCAGGCATAAGAGAGCAAGAATGTGCAGAGCTTCTGCGTAGTTTCTTCAAGGCTCTGCGGCAGAGATAAACAAACTTGGAGAGGTGACAGAGTGGCCGAATGTGGCGGTCTCGAAAACCGTTGGGCGTTTATGCGTCCCGTGGGTTCAAATCCCACCCTCTCCGCCATACAGACAAAAACCATATATGATAGACAAACATGGAGAGATGCTGGAGTTGGCTGAACAGGCACGACTGGAAATCGTGTAGGGGTGATAAGCCCCTCGAGGGTTCGAATCCCTCTCTCTCCGCCATAGAAATTGAAGCGGCAATGTCCAGGACATGCCGCTTTTTTACTTAATCCGCTGTTTCTTGACACGGGCAGAAGAGTGGTTTATAATATTCATGTCGTGCTAGACGGGGAGGTAGCGGTGCCCTGTACCCGCAATCCGCTGTAGCGGGGTCGAATTCCTGCCTGAGGGTCAGCTTTGTGGAGTCTGGTTCAGGTAAGTGGTGTTGACGATTGGGTCTCACGCAATAAGAACCTATGAACCCCGTCAGGTCCGGAAGGAAGCAGCGGTAAGTAGGCCCTCTTATGTGCCGTGAGGGTGCCTGATTCGAGCTAACTGCCTGAATATCGTCTGGAAGGCTGTTCTCGACGGCAGGTGCACGGCTTTTTTTATGCCCATTTTTAGGCGGAAGCGCAAGCAGGAATTCGCTCAGCAGATCCCGAAGTGGGTTCTATCATTTGGGAGGGAGGAAACAGCGTGGCCTATCTGGCTTTATACCGCAAGTGGCGACCGCAGACTTTTGCCGATCTAATCGGTCAGGAGCATATCCGCCAGACGCTGCAGAACAGCCTGAAAAACGGCCGCATCTCCCATGCCTATTTATTCTCAGGCCCACGTGGTACAGGTAAGACTACTGTTGCCCGTCTAATGGCGAAAGGCCTGGACTGCGTTGAAGGCCCAACTGACAATCCCTGTGGCAAATGTGATCAATGCATTGCGATCGCAAACGGGAGCTCACTCAACGTGATCGAGATCGATGGAGCTTCGAACCGTGGGATTGAGGAAATTCGTGACCTGCGCGAACAGGTGCGTTTCGCTCCGGTAGGTGCACCTTACAAGGTCTACATAATTGACGAAGTTCATATGCTTACTCCGGAAGCCTTCAATGCGCTGTTGAAGACACTCGAGGAGCCTCCGGCCCATGTGGTCTTTATTTTCGCGACTACAGACCTGCATAAAGTGCCAGCCACCATTCTTTCGCGCTGTCAGCGCTATGAGTTTAAGCGTCTAGCGGTTCCGCACCTTCTCGAGGGGCTGCGCAAGGTCGCAACCGGAGAAGGCATTGACGCTGAAGAAGAGGCCCTCCTCATGATTGCCAAGCATGCTGATGGCGGCATGAGAGACGCCTTGAGTATCCTAGAACAGTGCATTACCTTTGCAGAAGAGCTCACCGTGGAAGCGGCTTCTGCCGTCTTGGGTGTAGCCCCTAACGACGAAATCGAGGCATTTATCGCGAGAATGATGGAGAAGGACCAAAGGTCCTGTCTAGAGCAGATCAACCGTCTGTATGACAGCGGTAAAGATCTGCAGCAGTTTGCTCGTGATGTAGTGGAGCAGCTGCGCACCGAAATGGTGGAGGAAGAAGCCAAATGGCCTCAGACTGATCTGCTGAACGGGATCCGGCAGCTGTCGGCAGCCATTCGAGAAATGCGCTATGCATCTGATGTGCGCATTCCCCTGGAGTTAGCGGTGCTGGAGCTGACTGCAGGCGTTAGGCAGGAACAGGCACTACCTGCAGCGGAGATCAGTAAACTAATGGAGAAACTCAGCGCGTTGGAGCAGCAGGTGCGTAAGTTGTCGGTAAGTAAGCCTTCGGCCACGGAAGAGCCTCAGAAAGACCCGATACCAGTGCAGAAGCGCCCAGTTGGAAAAGACGATGAGGCGCGTACGCAGTTTATTGTCGAGCACTGGGAAGAATATCTGCAGGCGCTTCGTAGTCAGCGTTTGGTGCAGTGTGCTGCATTTTTGCGTGAAGGGCGGCCTGTAGCTATCCGAGGGGGTACAGCAGTGATCAGTTTCCCTCGAGACAGAGGTTTTCACAAAGCGAGTGTAGAACAGCCCAAACACCGCGAAGCGGCTGAACGTGTTCTTTCGAAGTTCGTAGGGACTGTCCTCCAGATAGAATGCGTATTTGACGACGAGGTTACCGAGGATGAACAGCCGGTTTCTACAAGTTCATCAACAACGGCTGAAGGGCCGCCTCCAGTAGAGCAGCCCGTCCAAGGGCAGGCAGCTCGGCCTGAAGAGCAGAATAACCTGGGCGATTTGGGCAATGTGGATGAGACGGTAAAAGCGGCTCTGCGGATTTTTGGTGGCAAGGTCGTGCGTAAGCAGGATTGATGAGGAATACATGAAGAGGTGATTCGGGATGGGTATGAATATGCAGAAGATGATGAAGCAGGTTCAGAAGATGCAGGCCGAACTGGCCCGCGTTCAGGAAGAATTGGGGACAAAGACGGTAGAAGGTTCAGCTGGCGGCGGTGTGGTTACGGTAATTGCCAATGGGCACCAGGAGATTCAACAGATTAAGATCGATCCAGATGTCATCGATCCGGATGATGTAGAAATGCTGGAGGATCTTATTCTGGCAGCGGTAAACGATGCATTGCGCAAGGCTCGTGAGCTCTCGGCAGAGGAAATGCAGCGTGTTACTGGCGGCCTAAATATCCCTGGTATGCCAGGACTGTTCTAAGATGTCTCGCTACCCAAAGCCCATGGCTCGTTTAATTGAAGAGCTGACGCGGCTGCCGGGAGTTGGGCCAAAAACCGCCCAACGCTTATCTTATTTCATGATTGGTATGTCCGAAGAGGAAGTTCACAACCTCGCGACAGCCATCCTTGAGGCCAAACAGCGTATTAAGTTTTGCTCCCAGTGCTTTCAGCTAACCGAAGAAGATCCCTGCCCATTTTGCAGTGATGATCGCCGTGATCGAACCATTATTTGTGTGGTAGAAGAACCGCGAGATGTGCTTGCTATAGAGCGCACGAAGGAGTTTCACGGATTGTACCATGTCCTGCACGGAGCTATTTCACCTCTTGAGGGTATCGGTCCTGAAGACCTGCGCATAACAGAGCTGATGAGCCGCCTCGGGCCTGAAGTGAAGGAAGTGCTGCTGGCGACCGACCCGAATGTGGAAGGCGAAGCAACAGCCATGTATCTAGCTCGATTAATCAAGCCCTTGGGAATCAGAGTGACACGGATGGCTCATGGTATGCCTGTGGGCAGTGATCTAGAATATGTGGATGAAGTAACCTTAGGCAAGGCTTTGGAAGGCCGCAGAGAACTGTAAGGATCGGATTGGAATAAACCACCCTGCTTCGAGTGATACTCATAGTGAGTTTCACGGAAGGGGTGGTTTTTTTGTCTGCCACACTAACTGAGCGGCTGATTGAGTTTGCCCGCAGCTTTTGGGGCGAGGCTGAGAACGATGCAGTTAATCACACTAGAGCGGATATGGAGCTGCTCATCCAAATCGAGGAGGCTCGTCGTGAATGGTTAGATGCCCAATCGTTTTTTGAAAGCGCCGTTGACCCAGCGCTTGTGGATTATGCGGTGCTTTCACTCCAAGCCGCAGAGAAAAAGTACGTTTACTTACTCAATTTAGCGAAGAAGTACAGTCTCACCCACGAAGCATATTCAGCCACCGCTATCCATAGAATTGAGTAGACTAGTTGCCTGTAGAAGGAGTGGTGGCCTTGCTAGATGAGCAAGAACTAGCGCAAGCTGTGGCTCAGGCTAAACAAGAGTGGTTGAGCGCGTTTTCTTATTTCAACAACGCCACAGACCCAGAACTCATAGATCATGCAATTCTTCTCTTAGAAGCCGCAGAACGGAAGTACATGTTTCTACTCAACGAAGCCAAGGACAAGGGCCTGATTGGCGATGTCTTCTAGCTGCTGTCCGGCAAGGGCATGTCATATTCTCGAAGTTACCACATAGGATCTGAATAGGACGAACCTAGAAACGGGGGCCTATTATGGATATCTATGTGGTAATTGCTTATTTCATCGGAGTTATTCTGCTGTATATCATTGGCCGCCTCTTGCTGATCCCAATCCGGATAATCTTCAATCTTATAGTCAACGCAGTTATAGGTGGCGCCATGCTTCTGATAGTAAACCTAATTGGCAGTTTTTGGGGTGTGACAATTGGAATAAACCCAATTACTGCACTCGTTGCCGGGCTCCTCGGAGTTCCTGGGGTGATTCTGCTCTTGGCCCTGCGATTCTTGCTATTCGGAGTGCCGTAGAATACATTCAGGAACATCGTTTCTCGGCGAGTTGACAAGCTTGCTCACTCTGTAGTATTCAAATTCATCTGCAGCGCGGCTGGCGATTTGGTCTACGTCGGCCTGAGTCAGAGTGGTTCCGCTCAACCAGAGTGCTTCATCCGCAGGAGACAGTATCATAGGCATACGGTCATGGATTTCAGCTAGCGAAGGACAAGCTGCCTGAGTGACGATTGTACAGCTGACGATGGTTTGCTGCTTAGTAGGGTCCTGCCACGTGTCCCAGAGGCCTGCCATAGCAAAAGGAGCACTGTTTGGCAGGGTGATGTACATTGGCCATTTTTCTCCGTTTAAGACTTTCCATTCATAATAGCCGTCTGCTAGGATTAGGCAGCGTCGACGGTTTAGTAAGTTCCGAAATGATGGTTTTTCGGTAAGTGTTTCTTGGCGAGCGTTGATCATCCGTGCACCCCAAGAGGTATCTTTCGACCATGACGGGATTAGCCCCCAACGCATGAGGGCAGGCCTACGCTCGTTGTCGTATTCTACTGCGACAAGTATGTCCTGTGTGGGTGCGATGTTGTACCGAGGGAGAACCTCAAAGCTAGGTAAGCTCAGCTGAAAGCGCTCGAGCAGTTCGTCGACGGGGGTTCGCAGAGTGAATCGTCCGCACATTGATGCCCCTCCCTTAGTCCATATTGATGATGCCTTGTTTCAACAGGAAGTCTCTAATAGCCTCCCAAGTCTCGCTATCTTCATAGATACTGTAATGCGTTCCGCCAACCACAACGCGCTGCACCTTCTCTTGAGCCCAGCTTTCCAACAGTCTATATGAACGGTCAGGCCTAATGACTTGATCGGCATCTCCTACGACCGCGAACACAGGGCTCTGCGCCGCTTGAGCGTATTTGACTACGTCGAAACTATTGCGCAAAAGCTTCTTTGTTGGAACAAATGGGATCAAGTCCTGCGCTACACCGCCTGCTATGGCGTCATAAGGAGAGAAGAGCACAACAGCTGCTAAAGGACGGTTAGCCGCTAGATAAACAGCAGGCCCAGTTCCCAGGCTTCCTGCCAGAGCGACAATGCGATTTTTATCAACAAGTCTGTGCTGAGCGAAGTAATCAAATATAGTAACTGCATCGGAAAATAGTGCGTCTTGACTGGGTGCCCCGGTACTCCAGCCATATCCCCGGTAGTTGATGAAAGCCCAAGAAGCCTCAGGAATCTTTTCTGCCATCGGGAAGTATCGAGATGCTTCTCCTCCTTGCCCGTAGAAAAGCAAGACCAACGGAGCCTGAGCGCTGCTTGAAGCGGGGAGGAACCAACCGTGCAGCATGTCTGTTCCTACTTGAATATACACTTCCTCGGCCCTAGGATACTGCTGCTTGACTGCAGCAGCACGGTCGAGGGACAGGCTTCGTGGGCTGAACATCAGATCGTCCTGCAGAGCATAGATGATAGTGGCAAATAACACCCAGCCCACCATTCCGGGAAGGACAAGCCCGTAGGCCAGAGCCGTTCGTGCGCGACGTCCTTCCTGTTTGGCTTGCCTCAGCGTGAGTCCAAACCCTAGGGAAAACGCAGCCAGCCCAATAAGAGCAGCGTTGAAGCTGCGTTCAGCAAAACCACCTGACAAAGGCACTAAATTCAGCAAGGTTGCACCGAGCAGTAAGAAGACAATCCCTACCGCAGAGAGTATTGCACCGAGCACTCTGCAGATGCGATTTCGCACTTTCGATCATCTCCAGATGTCAAAGAATGGTTCTTTCACGGCTTTCGAGATTAATTCAAGCAACTCCTTGTGTAGACCCCCGCTGTATCGATATTTCTTCACTCTAAAAATTCACCCGTTCCTTGTGTTGACACCGTGCGGTAAACGTGATATTATACCTTTTGCCGGTGGGGCGAGGCACGACAAACGGCGAGCCCAACTGGAAATCAGAACCTTGAAAACTGCACAATGTACAATCATAAGGGTAACATGCAAATCAGGCAATTAGCCATGGTTAGCTTGTGTTGCCTTTAGGATTTCTCAAAGCAAATAGGTCAAGCTACTAAGAGCGCACGG
>JAAYMS010000018.1 GCA_012521295.1 Bacillota bacterium | reverse complement strand
GTCCCCTGCATCGCCTTTAACACTATGTTTTCCAAGGGTCCTTGAGATATTTGAGAACTACTATACAGGATAGCAAGGTCCCTGTCAAGGCCTAGAATCCCTACAAAAAAAAGTAATTGTTCTTAGGGCGTTCCTATAAGTCGGAATTCCCTCCCTATTGCCCCTCAAAGGCCGTGCAAGTCCTATCTACCGGAAATCACCCATCCACCATGAACCTCTTTTTCCTCGCCTCCTGCCTGATGGCCTCCAGGTTCAGTATCTCTGCGACCTCGAACTGCACGGGGACACTCCCCTCCACAGGTCTTGTTCGCAGGCAGGCAGGAAAGTGCCCCATGCAGCCATGAGTCTCCACCAAGGCGAAGGTGACGGCAGAATGGTAGGCTCTCCGATTTGCCCCTTCTTTTCGTTGGTTGGGTGCCCATTACCTCCTAGCATCCTCAGAGGAGTCCCTCCACAAGCCCAAGCAAAGGTCAACTCAGGACAGCCATAAACCAGACCGACACTCCGTCAGTGAGTTCATGGGAGATTCGGCCACGCAGCTTTGAGAGGCCCGGTCACAAGAAAGGGCCCCACGCCCGCGCTCCGGTCGAACTCCTCTTCGAACGACCTATTCGAGGAGAAGTCCCGAGGACTGCTCACTAATGCCCGAATCGGTCGTACCAAGGAGCCGCGGTAAGTGACGGGGAGGAGCATCACAAACGAGACAAGACCGTAAACCGTTCTTGGGCAATCGAAGCATATACCCGTGACGACACGCGACAAGTGGGTCATCGCCCTAATTCAAGAGGCAGAACAGCGCGCTCCGCACGCCCGCCCCACTACTTGCCCGTTTCTTAATTCTTGTTGCCAAGAACTGTTCGTACATGTTCTAGAGCCGTAAGCGCTGTCAGTTGATATCAATACTGCGACGATGTAAGAGTGCCTCTTAGAACTTGATTTCACCAAGGCGAATGAATTGTTGTCGAAGCGACTCATCTTGGAACACCTTGTTTACAGCGTTTGATAAGGAGCTGTTAATGGCGTCAGCCATGTGCGAGTGTGTGCGAACAAGGGCTTCCTTTAGTTCCTCGCCTCTGAATTGACCCGCCCAGATTATTCGCCTTTCCTTTATGTCAGCCAAGAACAAATCAAAAACGACATTGCTATTTACCGAAACCGTAACGAGGCCCGGTCGCGATTCGACCCAAAACATTTTGAGTCGCCCACCCATGATGGCGTCGGCGCTGAGATACTCTGGGATTCCTTCAGCAGTAAGATCCCAACCACTAGTCCTAATGACCTGAAAACCTGCATTTTCCAATTGGTGTACGAGAGCCTCTTCGATCACGTCGGTCGGTGGCCTGTCTGATTTCCAGGTCTCAACCTTGCCGCCGTATATGTTGTACCCTTCTCCTACTCTGTCTGTCGATGACCGTTCGTCCCAAAAACGGTTTACTGCTATCGTCGGCTGATAGTCATGGAACAGCTTCTGTGCTTTGAAATCCGGTAAATACTCGATTTTCACGGTCTCAGTACCCATTAAGCAGCCCGACGTTAACAGGGCCATGGCTATTAACGCGCTGAGCAGGAAAAATCGCTTGACTTTACTCACGCCCAACCCCCCCTGCTATCCAGACAAAGAGTAACACAACTGCTGCGATAGCGAAGGCTGGAACGGCACCAATCACAGAGTTCATCAACGTGGCGACTATAAGGATTATTACCGATACAATAGGTTTCCAAGGCATTGCTATCTCCCTCATTCCCCCTGGTGTTATCCTGGACATACAGAGGCAGAATAGCTCAAGAGTCAGTTAGGTTGTCCCTCGAGCAATCCCTCGTCTCACTTCCCACAGTTCGGGAGCATAGTCAAAACTAGTCAACTCCCTAAAGGCTTTCAAAGCAAATGTGTCAGTCATTCCCGATATGTAGTCAACAATCGATTGTACATAGTCATTCTCCCGATCTATGGCGTAGACGACATCATTGGCGTGCCCCCTTTTTCCTCTAGTCTCTAGGTCTACATCAGAATACTTGATCATCCAGTCCAAGAATGTCCCTGCAAGCGAGGGATAGTACGGGACAGCATTCTTCAGTCCCTTGATGATATCCATAGGCCTTGGACTGTAAAAGTCCCGCAAGGTATCGAAGATGCTCTCGATAACTAGGCTAGCAAATTCCTTGAAACACGTGAGTCTGGGGCTATTGTAGATCCGCTCCTCGCTAAATCTCTTGATAACCCGTATCAACTCGACAGACTGCTCAGAAAACATCAGCCCTTCTTCTGGCTCACTCGACTTGCACAGGTCCAAAATCAGATGTTGCATCAAGCTTGTATTGTTGACCTCCGCTAGTTTTATCTCGAGCTGTCTCTTGATGTCCTGAACTAAATCATTCCGCTCCTCCCTGCTTATGATCCCCATGACTGTTGCATCCTCTATGTCCCTTCCCAAGAACGCAATTTTGTCGGCGATTTTTACTACGCAACCCTCCCATGTAAACGGGGCCTCCCGACCGGCCTCTACAATGCCGTACAAATCTCTCACCTCATCGCGTGGAGAGAGGACTCTGTCGTCTACCTCACCACAGTGGCAGACCAATCCGTCTCGAACCGCATATGTCAAGCAGAGATTACGGTCTTTTCCATTAGGATCTTCCAACGTTTCTAGCTTGTCCACGAAGCGTAGGCTGTTCCTCTCGTGCCAAAAATCCTCACTCAAAAACTCCTTATACAGACTCTTCAAGATATACTCGCCTCGATGACCGAAGGGGGTATGTCCAAGATCATGTCCAATAGCTATGGCGCTAGTCAATTCAGTATTTAACCCGAGACACTTAGCAATGGTATAACTCACAGCGGAAACATGATTAACATGCTCCATGCGGGTACAAACATGATCATGTCCAGTAGCAAAAAAGACCTGCGTCTTATGCTTCAACCTTCTGTAGGCAGTACAATGCAGGATCCGATTATAGTCTCTGTTGAATTCGCTTCTAGGATCGTTTTCACGCTGATACAATTCCCCATATCGTCGCAGACAATCATTCCACTTTGAGTTAGACTTACCAGCGGCCACTTTTGAGAATTTACCGGCGCTTGTCACGGTGCCAACCCTCCTTTCTAAAGTAGCGCATGTATCCACCACCCTCGGCGCTTGAATTCGTATGGCAAGCCTATGCTCAGCTACAATGTGCGGCCCATACTTACGCATCCGATGTAACCACGAACGAGTTCACTCAGTAATGGCGACAAGAAACCGCTTTCGTCTTGTCGAAGATATGCTGCCTACAACTATGTATTCGTATATTATCTTATAATATCCTTTGAAAACTCATTCCGCAATTCGCTGGCTGGCACAAAACAGAGGTCAACTCGCGACTATCATGAGCCTGACCGACGCTATCCCGAGAGCATGACAATCACGAACCATAAAGGTTTGTCGATGTCCCAGGTGTCTATGGTTGATGACTATCGCGAATCGAGTAGGGCAGCGCTAGCTGATCAGTTCTAGCGCTGTCCCTCTCACAGAACCGTGCGTACGGACCCCGTACACGGCTCCTGGTAAACCTCAGTCAAGCAGTTTCGTAGTATTAAAATGCAAGATGCCGACCTCATAGCGTTCCAGGTTGACTAGGCCAATTTCATCAAACCATCGGTTTGGAAGAGCCATGGAAATAAGCGGACTGGCAGAGTTTCTCCACCTCCGCATGGAGATTCTCTTG
>JAAYMS010000132.1 GCA_012521295.1 Bacillota bacterium | reverse complement strand
TTTTACCGATATTCGTAACCGGTTTCAGGACAAACTGCCCAGCTAGATAGAGAGAGATCATCAGCAAAACGCGTTTTTTCTCAGAGTGCGATTTTACAAACAATTTAAAAAAGCCACCCATTATAGGTGGCTTACAGCAAGTTCTTGTGCATAGGCCTCAGCTAGTTTATCCGGCCAATCACCAATCGGTGCTAATCGGCCCAAGAAGAACCGCAGGGTCTCAGGTTCTTCCACAAACTCAAGGCCGCCAATTAGGTGTCTATGATGGTACAGCCAAACAACACGGTCAATCACGTATTTCACTTGCGAGAGAGTAAAGACACGGCGGGGCAGGGCCAAGCGGAGCAGTTCCATATTGGCTAGAGGCTCAGTGCCATCTAGATTGCGCTGCTCAGAAAGGGTGCCCCGCTCCATACCCCGCACG
This sequence comes from Bacillota bacterium, assembly GCA_012521295.1. GTDB lineage: Bacteria > Bacillota > Limnochordia > Darwinibacteriales > Darwinibacteriaceae > JAAYMS01. The sequence goes on along the minus strand of JAAYMS010000132.1, from coordinate 1,416 downwards.
CCGCTCACTATGTACAAAGCTGCCGCTAGAGCTCCAGCTGGGTATTGGCGCTGGGGGACATGATCCAGAAACCTCATTGCGTCAAGATGACAGCCCAACCCTCCCGCAGGAGTCACAACCGGCACGCCTTGTCTCTCTAGCTCCTCAACCATGTAGGCAATAAACATGGGGCCTTGACTGATCATGTCTTCATCAAGAGTCTCCTCTAATCCGACTGCCAGAGCCTCCATTTCCCTCACACTCATGCCGCCATATGTGAGAAACCCTTCATACAGGGGAAGGAGTTCACTCAAACGAGCATTCAAGTCTTGATCGGTAGTGCAGATTCCACCTCCACGGGCGCAGCCCAACTTTCGAGCAGAGAAGTAAATCACGTCTGTGTGGCGAGAGATCTCCCGCACAATTTCCGCAACAGTAAGCTCCTTGCACCCAGGCTCCCGGGTCTTAATAAAATACAGATTATCTGCCAAGAGACTTGCATCCAAAACCAGCGGTACACCAAACTCGCGGCACACATGGTAGACGTTCTTTAGATTAGCGAGGCTGAACGGCTGTCCCCCGATCAGATTTGTCCCCGCTTCCATCCGGACAAAGGCTATCTGTTCGGGCCCTCTGTCCGAAAGCAGTTCGTGCAGTGCGTCTACGTCCATGTTTCCCTTGAAGGGGAATGAACTCTCGGGATTGAGGGCTTCCTCGTGAATGAGTTCGACCACAATCCCGCCCATGCTCACAATGTGAGCCTTCGTTGTGGTGAAATGGTAGTTCATCGGTACAAGCTGCCCCGGTCTCACTAGTATCTGGGCTAGAAGGTGCTCACAAGCCCGTCCTTGGTGAGCGGGAATGAAGTATTCCATATCGAATATCTTTTGACAGACCTTTTTCAGCCTTGTGAAAGTTTCCGAACCGGCGTAGCTGTCATCGGCGATCATCATGGCAGCTAACTGTCTGTCGCTCATGGCATTAGTGCCGCTGTCGGTAAGCATATCTAAGAAGACGTCGGAGTTAGACAGCAAGAATGTGTTATAGCCTGCTTTAGTAATGGCCTCGAGGCGCTTATCGATGGGAATTAAGTTCAGTTTCTGCAGAATCTTTGTCTTGTGCATCTCCACCGGAATCTGCTCACCAGAAAAGAATCGAATGACAGTCACAGCTCTTCCCCCCCTCAGATTTTTGATAATAAAAAAAGCCGTCCTGCTTACAGGACGACTATCAGCCGCGGTACCACCTGAATTGATCCCACAAAGGACCCACTCTTAAGGGGCCATCACCCCCGCAGCCGTTAACGCCGGCAAACGACAAAGCCTACTGCTACTTCAGCTCGCAACTCCAGGGTGTATTTCCACCAGCCTCGGCTGCCAAGTCGCACCACCCCTTGGCTCTCTGAAAGCCTCTGACCAACGTACTTTTCCCTTTCAT
>JAAYMS010000131.1 GCA_012521295.1 Bacillota bacterium | reverse complement strand
TGGCTAAACTGGAAGCTGCCGGAGAGGAAAAACCAGAATTGGATGCCGAATTCGAGAAGCTGAGGCAGATAACTGGTAACTACACCGTACCTGGCGATGTATGCGAAACCTACGAAGCAGTCTATAACATGCTGGCTGAACTAGATAAAGCATACCAAGCCTAGATTGGATGTGGGAAAGGGTGAGGATGTGCAGCGTTTTATTCTTCGGAGCAAGAATCAGATCACCGCAATCAGCGCGATTCTGATCTTGACTGCGTTCTTGAGCAGATGGACAACAGGGGGTATACAGGTCTTTGAATGGGCGCTGATTATTGCTTCTGTCATTGGTGCGGCCCCTATTGCTATCCAGGCATACCAAGCTCTACGGGTTAAAGTGGTCAGCATCGATGTCCTTGTAACCATTGCAGTGGCCGGTGCCTTCCTAATTCAGAACTATGAGGAATCGGCGATTGTAACATTTCTGTTCCTCTTCGGAGCTTATTTGGAACAGCGCACTCTCAATAAGACGCGCTCAGCTATTAAGGAGCTGACAGAATTAGCACCTGAGACTGCACTGAAGCGGATGGAAGACGGCGAGTTTGTGGAAGTTTCGGTAGACGAGGTGGATGTAGGCGATATTCTCCTCGTCAAGACCGGAGCTAAAGTTCCCGTGGATGGAACGGTACTGTCTGGTGAAGGCAGCGTCAATGAAGCAAGTATCACTGGCGAATCGATTCCCGTGGCCAAAGAACCGGGTTCTAAGGTCTTTGCTGGAACCATTCTCGATAACGGTACTCTCCAAGTAGAAGCTGACCGGGTCGGTGAAGATACTACATTTGGCCGAATCATTGAACTGGTGGAAGAAGCGCAGGACTCAAAGTCTGCTGCAGAACGCTTTATTGATAGATTTGCGAAGTACTACACACCCGCGGTATTGGTGTTGGGTATTTTGGTTTGGCTGTTCAGTCGAAATCTTGAACTAGCGATTACCGTTCTCGTACTCGGCTGCCCTGGCGCTTTGGTGATTGGTGTGCCCGTTTCTAACGTTGCTGGCATCGGAAATGGGGCTCGCCACGGCATTCTGCTGAAGGGGAGCGAAGTGATCAGTGACTTCAGCAGGCTCGACACCATGGTCTTTGATAAAACTGGCACCCTAACGGTAGGGAACCCGTCGGTAGCAGATACAGAATACTACGGAGATAATATCGATGAGGCGTTGAGTTATTTGGCCAGCATCGAACGGGAATCAGATCACCCACTGGCGAAAGCAGTTCTAGAAGCCATCGGTGAAGTAAAGACCTTCGCCGTTGAGGGAACCGAAGTGGTCAAAGGCGCGGGTATTGTTGCAGAGGTCGACGGCCACCGCGCAGCAGTTGGCAACGTGGCATTGATGCAAAGGGAAAACGTGGCACTTACCGCAAAAGCCCTTGCTGATATCGCCATCTTCGAACAGAACGGCAATTCCTTAGTGCTGACTGCTGTTGACGGTGAACTGAAAATCTTGATGGGTGTAAGAGACCAGATTCGCCCCGGTGTGAAAGAAGATCTGCAGCGCCTGAGACGCCTTGGTGTAAAGAACCTCATCATGCTCTCTGGCGATAATCAGGGGACAGTTGATGTGGTCAGCCGTGAACTAGGATTAACAGAAGCCCACGGCAACATGCTGCCAGAAGATAAGGCCGCTTACATTAAGAAGCTCATGGAAGAGGGCCGGATAGTCGCCTTCGTAGGCGATGGTGTGAACGACAGCCCTTCGCTAGCACTCGCGAACATCGGGATCGCCATGGGGGGCGGCACAGATGTAGCTATTGAAACCTCCGACGTAGTCTTGATGAATTCTGACTTCAGGCGGCTCCCTCACGCTCTAGGTTTGGCTAAAGCAACAGCCCGAAATATGCAGCAGAATATTATTATCGCAGTGGGTGTGGTTCTTGTGCTGCTGACAAGCCTGATTTTCAGCGATTGGATGAATATGTCCATCGGTATGCTGGTGCATGAAGGAAGCATTCTTGCGGTTATTTTGAACGGTATGCGTCTCCTGCGCTATCGCCTGCGCGACTGAGACGACATCTTTATGGTTGTGGAGAAGGTTATAATAAAGACCAGAAGGGGGATGTTGATATGAAAAGCGCAACTCTGCAATTGGAAACTCTGACATGCCCATCTTGCATGCAGAAGATTGAGAGCGCCGTCAAGGGAGTAGATGGTGTAGATCATGATTCGGTCAAGGTCATGTTTAATGCCAGCAAAGTGAAGCTAAACTTCGACGAAAACAAGGTATCCATTGACGACATAGAAAAGGCAATCACGAGCGTTGGGTATGAAGTACAGAAGAAGAGTGTTCGATAAGGCTGAGGTGTGCTTCCCGGATGGGGGCACACCTTTTCTATGGGCACAGTGATTGACAGCTTTATCCATCTATGCCACAATAAAAACTGAGCAAGTTTGTTAGAATATGGTGCACGCAGCGGTAGGGGGCATGACTGTGTCTAATACATTAGGTAGTCTACTGAGGAGGCGGCGCAGCTACAAATTCAAACTCATTGTCGTGCCGCTTCTCCTTCTGATCGTCGTATTCGCCGGATTGTCAGTTGCTACATATCATCTCGCGCGTTCGCAGACAGCATCTACTGACACAGCAGGTCAGATCGCCACGGCAGTGCTGATCGGGGGCGGCGCTGCACTATTACTCGTGGGAGGAGCCCTGTACAGAATTACATCGGCCTTGATGCGCGGTCTAGTTGGTGCCCAGAAGCATTTTGAATATATGGCTGATGGCAATTTTGCCAGCAGAATACCGGAACGGGTCCTTAATCAGCCCAATGAATTTGGTACCATGGCTCGTGCAGTAGAACGCACTAAGAACGCTGTAAAGGATGTCCTGGTGCAGCTAGCGCAGGCCTCTTCTAACATTGCTGAAACCAGCCAGCACTTATCTGCTTCGACCGAAGAGACTAGCGCCTCTATGCAGGAAGTCGCGAGCGCTGGCAGCCAATTTGCCTCGACAGCACAGGTGATTAACGAAAAAGCGCAGGCTATGGCGGACGCGGCAGAGCACATCCTTGATACAACGTCTAAGGGAAGTGCGGCCATAAAAGACGCTGTGGTCAGTACCGAGAACCTGCGCAGCCTGATTAAGGGCATATCCTCGACTGTGGGGAGCTTAGGTGAGAAGTCACAGGAAATAAGTGAGATTGTAGAAGTGATTAACGATATAGCCGGCCAGACAAACCTGCTCGCCTTGAACGCAGCCATCGAAGCATCTCGTGCTGGCGAAAACGGGCGCGGTTTTGCTGTTGTTGCCAACGAAGTGCGCAAACTGGCAGAGCAATCCGCTGCATCAGCAACACGCATCACCGAACTCATTGTTGGTATACAAGCAGAAGCAGCCCGCACGATTGATGCGATCAACCATGGGGCTGAACAAGCAGAGCAGAATACAGTTGTTGTAAGGCAAACAGGAGATTTAATCCGAGACATTGTGGAGTCGATCAACAGCATCATCGGCCAGATTGAGTCTCTTTCTGACGGTGTCGAATCAATCAGCAGCCGCAGTCGCGAGCTGGCTGCGGTTACTGAGGAGCAATCTGCATCATTAGAGAGTATCGCCACCTCAACCCAGAATCTGCATCATATGGCAGATCAACTCCATCAGCTGGTGTCACGGTTTACCCTCTAGACTTCTACTCTCCTAGGCTGGCCTCTCATTGGGCTTTCAGAACGCTGAAAGCCCTTTAGTTTTGGTACCATTAGGGCAAAGACTAATGCTTCTGTAACAGGGAACGTGAGCCAGATACCGGTCACGCCCCAGATCTGCGACAGCAGGAGTGCCAGCGGAACAACTAGCGCAAATCCACGCAAAACAGAAATCATAAAGCCCAGCCGTGGCTCTTCGACAGCACTAAAATAGATCGAAAACAAAACGTTCAGGCCAGCAAATAGAAAACCAAGGAAATAAATACGCAGCCCCTCTGCCGCGATTGTCGTGAAGAGCGGGTTGTTGTCACCGTTGAATGAGTCAGCAATTGGCTCTCCAAATGCCGCAATCACACCTATCACAACTGCAGCGGTCAGTGACGACAGTATGACCGAGTATTTCAGCAAGTACTTCACGTTCTCGCTTCGGCCCGCACCATGATTACTGCTTAGCAGTGGCTGTACTCCCTGGCCAATCCCAGTGAAGACTGCAATCGTGATTATCGAGAGGTTGGCAATGACTCCGTAGGCGGCCACAGCTAAATTACCACCGAGCTGGACGAGGCGCAGATTGAAGACAATCAGTACAATCCCAGAAGCAAGCTCTGTTACGAGCGACGCGGCCCCAAGGGCACAGATGTTTCCGTAGAGCCGGAGAGGCGTACTGAGTTTCTGCAGACGGAAGTTGTTCTTCCCCTTGATAAAATAAGGGGATATTACCATCAAGCCGATTACTGAGGATAACCCTGTGGCAAAAGCAGCACCGAACATACCCATCTGCAGGGGAAAAATGAAAATGTAGTCCAGGACAATGTTGGATAGGCTGCTCACCACCATACCTGCCATCGCAGTCCGGGGGCTGCCGTCATTGCGAATGAATGATGTAACGATGCTGCTCAGCATAAATGACGGCGAAAAGCAAAGGATGGTGCGAAGATAAGTGGTGGTCATTGCCAGGGTATCCTGATCAGCACCGAGCAGTCTTGCTAAGGGTTCGGCCCAGAATGCACCGATCACTACATAGATGAAACTGACGGTCAGACCTAAGCGGACCACAGCTGTGAAGATGCGGTTCCCCTCTGCTGCGCTTCCGGTACGGGATCTCTCGATACTGTAGCGGGTAGCGCCTCCTATACCCAACATTAAGGCGATTCCATAGATGAAGTTGTAGGCAGAAATTGCTAAGTTCAGCGATGCTAATCCTGCTGCGCCTAGGCCATTGGCGACAAAAAACGTGTCAGCCAAAATGTATACTGATAGAGCAAGCATGCTGAGGACGTTGAGTGAAACGTATTTTCCAAAGTCTGCGAGCAGGTCTTTCCTCATCTTCTACCTCCTGAACAGTTCTAGCCTGCATAAAAAAAGCGCCTGCCCACACCCCTTCTAAGACCTAACGGAGTGCGCCAGACACTTCCCCCGCCTACCCGGTGGCAGACGGTCGTAAACCAGAATAATTCTTGCCACTAGAATATCAGAAGGGATAATGCCTGTCAATATCCTGCTGTTGACACCTGCCTGCCCACATGTCACAATAAAAGCACAATCGAATAGGAATGCGAATTTTGCGAATCTAATCATGGCCACAAGGGGGGGCTCTGTCGTGGCAAATGGCAGATCGTTGTTGGCGAGGATGAGCAGCATCAGGTTTCGGCTTATTGTCGTACCTCTACTGCTCTTGTCTCTAGCGATTGGTGTACTGGGTATCGTCACCTTCGGGTTCGTTCGGACTGCCATGCTCAAGGGGATGCAGGGTTTGGGGTTAGATTTGGCGGCACAAGCAGTGAACCGTTTGGTGGATAATGCTGCCGCGCTAAATGAGGTCGAGTCAGCACTTGCACATATCCTTCTCGGAATAGGCCGGATGGCCGCTGCAAACCGTGACTCCATCAGCAATGATTATCTGGAACGCCTCGCCGAAACCTTGTCTGCGGATGTTATCTATTGGTATAACCGCAACCTGGAGATCGTGGCATCTGCTACTGGCGAGCATTTGGGTCCGATTGATGCAGGAGATTATTGCATCGGTGGATAGCATCATTGCTCAAATAGACAAGATCTCTGAAGGCATTAAGAAAATCAACTTTGGAAGTCAAGAGCTTGCTTCGACGACTGAAGAGCAGTCAGCGTCGATCGAGACTATTGCCACATCGGCACAGAACTTGAGCGATATGGCAGAGAATCTGCAGAGCTTAGTAGGCAAGTTCAAGCTGCGGTAAAAACAGAATCCCTACCTGGGAATGAAGGTCAGCCCCAGGTAGGGATTTTTCGTATCAACTAAGCTTTCTTAGTCACGTTCAAGCTGAAGGTCCTGATTTCATATGGCTTGATAGTGAACTCGATCGGGCCTTCTGTGACAGGGCCTTCTGGTTTCTCCATTAAATTGACTTCTTGCCAATCCAAGATCTCATAGTCACTTCTGAGACTTACTTGGCAAGATTGGCCGCTGAACTCGTGCAGTCTGACGATTACTCTGCTGCCATCCTCGGACTTCTTCACAGCGTCGATCATCACGTTTGGTGCATCGAACTTGAGGAAACTGAGTTCGCTCACTTCAGCCTGCCCAGCTTTGAATGCAAGCGGATTGTTGAGATACCAAGCCTCCTGAACAGTGCGCCCTTCATACCAATCTGCCGCGTGAGGCAGCAGGCTGTAAGTGAACTCGTGAGGTCCTTGGTCAGCCATGTAGTCTGGATGAACAGCCGACTTGATCAGCGACAGACGCAGCACGTTGTTCTTGATGTCATAGCCGTACTTGCAGTCGTTGAGGAGGCTTACTCCATAGCCCCTCTCTGACAGGTCGGCCCACTGATGCCCTACAGTCTCAAACCGCGCCCAATCCCAGCTGGTGTTCCAGTGTGTTGGCCGTTTGACGTTTCCAAATTGGATGTCGTATGTGGCCTCAGTGGCACGAATGTCGACTGGGAAGGCAACCTTCAAGAGCTGCTGGCGCTCGTGCCAATCAACAGTGGTGCGGAAATCGATGCGCCTTGTGACAGCTGAGAGGACCATATCCTGAGTAATGGTAGAGTTTCTGTAATTCCACTCAAAGCGGATCACCGCCTCGAGGGGGCCTTCTTCCACTACCGACACATTTACTAAGTCATCGACTACCCGCATCTTTTCCTGGTAGTAGATGTCGATATCCCAGGCATCGTGAGCCATGGGTTTGTCTTCGAAGACCTGGAGTACGTTGCCCAGCTCTCCCTTGGCCAGAACCTGCCGGTTGTTTTCACGATCAAAGATAGAAGAAAGCTGGCCTTTCTCGTTCCAAGTGATTTCATAAAACGGAGTCGTGATACTGTTTTCTGTAACAGCAAATGGTTTTTCTGTTGTTCCAGCTGCTTCTGCATTGCTGTCGAAGCGGATCACCTTGTATCCCATCGAGGGGATATTCGTGACGTAGACAACCCAATTATCGCTCTGACGCTGTGCTTGGAGGGCATTGCCGCTGCAATCAAACCACTGGCCTGTTTCTCCCACGGCAGAGACAGGGATGGAAATGACGTCATCCCGAGTCCAGGGAGCAGAGTTGAAGATGGTAAAGGCGTTCTGCGCATCTGCGACTAGAGCCTTACTGGCACCTTTCCAGGCGTTGGTGGCAATGGCCTCGCTCTCGGCGTACTCAACGGTACTGTCTTCGTAGACTTCACGAATGGAAGAGCCAGGAATGATGTCGTGGAACTGGTTGCGCAGAATGATCTTCCAGCCCTCATTAATCTCTTCTTGAGGATAAAGATCCCAAGAGCCTTTAGAGATGCTGCCCAAGGTATTGAGCCATTCGGTCTCTCGGTATAAGAGCTCCAGCTTACGGTTCATCTTCTTGTTGTAGGCCTGGCTCGTATATGTTCCCCGGTGGTACTCGAGGTACAGCTCGCCATCCCAAGTGTGTACATACTGATCGGTGTTAGCTACTGCTTCATGCAGCTTGGTGAAATAGTCGCCGGCCCGGGTAGTCTTGACATAAGGAATTCCGGGCATCTTGTCTAAACGGCGGCGCATTTCGAGCATGTCGCGGTTTACGCCTCCACCACCATCACCGTAACCATATGACAGGAGAATGTCCTTATTGAAGTCCTTGTTGCGGTACGCCTGCCAACTGCCGAGCACTGTCCCGGCACGGATATCACCGTTGTAGGTGTAGAACCAGCCGTTAGGATTTACATCTGTTGTGGTGATAAAATGAGTGAGGATTTCGGTTCCATCAATCCCACGCCACATGAAGGTATCATGGGGCATCCTGTTGTACTGGTTCCAGCTGATCTTCGTGGTCATGAATGTATTCAGGCCAGACTTTTTCAGAATCTGGGGCAGCGCCCAGCTGTATCCAAAAACGTCAGGCAGCCAGAGATAGGTGCAATCTACCCCGAATTCCTGTTTCAGGAACCGTGTTCCAAACAGAATCTGCCGTACCAATGACTCGCCCGAGGTGAGGTTGCAGTCGGCTTCGACCCACATGCCGCCATCGGCTTCCCAGCGCTTTTCGGCAACCAGTTTCTTGATTTTAGCATAGATATCTGGGTAATCGTTCTTGATGTACTCATAGAGTTGAGGCTGCGCCTGTTGGAAAATGTAATCAGGGTACATTTCCATCAAGCGGATCACAGTAGAGAAGGAGCGAGCGGCCTTTTCACGGGTATGCTTAAGACGCCACAGCCAAGCCACGTCGATATGGGTATGGCCTACGCAGTGGACGGTTACAGCATGATGCTTCTCGATGCGCTCCAGTTCTTTCTTAAGCTGCTCGTTAGCGAGAGCAACAGTTTCATAGAACTCGTCAGAACCAGGTTCGGCATAGTCGATCAGCTTGTAGCAGCGATTCAAAGCGCTCAGCAGATCATGGCGCTCTGGTTTCTCTTGTTCGAGGACAGCAACCGTCTGAAGCACCGCTCTGCCCCAATAGTAGAAGTCGTCTGCGTCTTGATCAAGCCAGCAGAGTTCAGCCGTCCTAATCTGGTACTCCTGCTCTACAGGGCGGCCACCGCCGTTTAGGCCTGACCAGAGGCGGATCTGCACAAGGATTCTGGTTCCTGCCAGTTCTGCCGGCAGGAAGACCTCCTGGTGATTTGAGTCTACCCCTTGGTAAGGTTCACCGTTTAGATAAAGCAGAGACTCAAAGCCCGAGTTGTTGCCGCCGCCAGTTCGGCCAAGGTCGAGGCGGAGAAGGACTTTTCTGTCCTTCCAATCGGCTGGGACATCAATTTCTGCTGCCAGCCAGGCGTACTTATCCCATCCCTGCCAGCGGTCTCCGAGTGAGATCTGGCCCCAGCTCTCATCGAGAGCGGGTGGGCGCGCCCCGACAGCACCCTCCTTATCTTCTAGAAAGGCAAAGCTCTTAATGGGCTGTGCCTCACGATAGCGCAGCCGGTACAGATCAGCGATGCGCTGTTTCAATTTTTCTTCTGTATAGAACAACTATGTCGACTCCCTTCGAGTAAGTGGTAGCTTTGTTGTCCTTGTCTAGTATACACATTCTAGTTGATTGTTGCTAGATAAAGCGAGCGGTTCTCAGCAGGAAACTGCATAACGCAACTGACATTAACAAAACTTGTTTGTATCAGTTGGTTTTGCTCTGGGAACATACGATGTAAGATAGGGCTAGGAGGTATGAAAAGTATGAGTAGTACGAGAAATAACATTGCCGCTAACCTGAGGTATCTGCGCAATAAAAGCCGCATGACCCAAGAAGAAGTGGCGGAACGCATTGGTGTGTCTCGTCAGGCGGTTGCGAAATGGGAAAACGGCGATTCTCTTCCGGATATCATAAACTGCGAAGCGCTGGCCGACCTGTACGACGTCTCATTGAACGACTTAGTGCGCCACGACCCAGAAGAGGCGGGTTTGCCGATTGCACCTAAGAACAAACATCTTTTCGGCGTAGTTACAGTGGGAGAGCGGGGGCAGATTGTACTTCCCAAAAAGGCCCGCGACACCCTCAATCTAAAGCCGGGAGATACCCTCGTGGTACTCGGTGATACGACCCCAGCCACCCGGGGGCTAGCTTTGATGGATAGTGACACTTTCTTGGCGATTACAGGACAAGCAGTGGAGCGGCTGTTTTCGAAAGGAGATTGAGAATTGTGCTGGTTGTACAGAACCTAAGCAAGCGTTATCCTGGATTCTTATTAGATAATGTGAGTTTTCATCTCAAGCCGGGGAGAATTATGGGCCTCATCGGAAGGAATGGAGCGGGTAAGACCACTACCCTGAAGTCTATCCTTAACCTGGTCAAGCCAGATAACGGGACAGTAACAATGTTTGGCCGCGACTTCTACGCGAATGAAGAGAGCTGCAAGCAGCAGATTGGCGTGGTGCTTGGTGGAATTGACTTTTACAGTCATAAGAAGCTCACTCATATCACGGCTGTGACCAAGCGGTTTTATCAGGAATGGGATGAAGATGCGTACCAGAAATACCTAAAGATGTTTTCTCTCGATCCGGAGAAGCGGGTAAAAGAGCTGTCGGCAGGCATGCAGGTCAAGTTTATGGTGGCTTTAGCTTTATCTCACAATGCCAAGCTCCTCATCTTTGATGAACCAACCAGCGGCTTGGATCCCGTTTCACGGGATGATCTGCTAAACCTATTCCGACAGCTTGTCAAAGATGGCAGCCGCAGTATCCTGTATTCGACGCATATCACATCGGACTTGGAAAAACGCGCCGATGACATTACCTATATAAAGGATGGAAAGCTACTGCGGAGTGCCGAGAAGTCTCAGTTCATCGAGTCTTTTCAGTTCCTCAAAGAGCTGGATGAAGAAGGGCCGCTGACCCTCGAAGAAATCATGATCCGCACCGAAAGGAGGACGTACGATGTTTAACCTTCTCTATAAAGAACTGCGCCTAGCGGCTCACCCTAACCTTTTTATTTTCACGCTCCTCGGTGTGCTGGTGATTGTGCCGGCCTACCCGTATGGTATGGTCTTCATCTTTGGCTGCTTGGCCCCTTATATCACCATGATGTATGGGCGGGAAACCAATGATATCTATTACTCCGCACTGCTGCCGGTACCGAAGCGCGACGTTGTTAAGGCAAAGTGCCTACTCTTTGTAACTGCCCAGATTACCCAGGTGCTCATTTCCCTTCCTTTTGCCTTTCTTCGAGTGTGGATTCTTCCTGATGGTAATCCCGCCGGTATTGAAGCAAATGTGGCGTACTACGGTTTTGGCCTCATCATCTATGCACTGTTCAACTTCATCTTCCTTACCGAGTTCTTTAAGACAGCCTACAAGGCAGGGCGCGCCTTCCTGCTGGCTGTGATCCCTGCTGTCGTGGTAATGACCGTGATGGAGGTGCTGTCCCATATCCCTCCGTTTGCCTGGTTGGACAGTGTTCAAACCACGGATCTTCTGCGGCAAGTTCCGATCTTGTGCGTCGGAGTGGTGGTCTATTTGATCGCAAACATCTCTGCCTACCGCATTGCTGCCCGCCGCTTTGAAGTGGTGGATCTATAAGATAATCTGCATCGCCCCCAGGAAGGTTCTCCCAAACATCTAATATATGATGTAGGGATGTAACTACCAGAATGGGGGCGATGTTTTGCAGTTTGATTATTACATGCCAGCCAGAATTCTGTTCGGCCCTGGAAAGCTCAACGCATTAGGTGAGGTACCACTGCCGGGTAAGAAGGCGCTGATTGTGATATCAGCAGGTAACTCCATGAGAAGGCTGGGGTATCTCGAGCGTGTACAGAGTCTCTTAGAAAGCCAGGGCATTGCATCGGTTGTGTTCGACAAGGTTCTGCCGAACCCGATTAAGTCTCATGTTATGGAAGGGGCCGCTTTGGCCAAACAGGAAAACTGTGATTTTGTAATCGGTTTGGGCGGTGGGAGCAGCATTGATTCGGCCAAGAGTATAGCTGTGATGGCTGTGAATCCCGGGGATTACTGGGACTATATCCATGGAGGAACAGGTAAGGGGATGCCTGTGGAACACGGAGCTCTTCCCATTGTCGCTATTACGACAACAGCCGGTACCGGCACCGAAGCTGATCCGTGGACAGTGATAACCAAGGAAGAGACAGATGAGAAGATCGGTTTCGGCAACCAATACACCTTTCCCACACTGTCAATAGTCGATCCAGAGCTGATGCTGTCGGTTCCTAAACATCTTACTGCTTACCAAGGGTTCGATGCATTTTTCCATTGCGCTGAAGGATACATCGCCAACATCGCATCTCCAATCAGCGACATGTATGCTCTGCGCGCCATTGAGCTTATTGCCCAGTACCTGCCGATATGTGTAGCCGAGGGCAATAATCTCGAAGCCCGTACTAATGTAGCCTTAGCTAACACTTTCGCGGGCTTTGTGCAGACGGTTTCGAGCTGCACGTCGGAGCATTCGATGGAACACGCTCTCAGCGCATTTCATCCTGAGCTGCCACATGGTGCAGGCCTAATTATGCTCTCCGAATCATACTTCACGTTCTTTGCTTCCAAGGTTCCAGATCGTTTTGTGGATATGGCGAGAGCTATGGGCGTCGATGTGGACGCACTTCCAGAAGAGGAACGGCCGCTGTCGTTTATCACGGCTCTGTTGGAGTTACAGGAGAAATGCGGTGTCAAAGACCTGAAGATGTCGGACTTTGGCATTAAGCGCGAAGACATACCAACGCTTGCTGAGAATGCCCGCAGGACTATGGGTGGCCTTTTTGAGCGGGATCGTTACCAGCTTTCTCTAGAGGAGACAGCTGCCATCATGGAACGGGCTTTTCGTTAGGGAGGGTAGTTTTGCGGTGGAGGTACAAAACCGTGGATTCTATTTCCGACTCTGGTTGACTTCGATCAGCTCACCTATACTTTTCCCCGCAGCCGAGGCCGCTTGGAAGCGCGTGAAAAGGGCGATCGAAAGCAATCGTGAAGGGTTTATTATCTTCGCAGTGCGGGATGGGCGTACTTATGCTCTTAACCTGCATTACGTTCAGATGGGCGAGTTTTTTTCCGAAGAAGAGCCATTTATAGAAACAGCAAACCAGCGCAGTTCAGAGATTCGGCTCTACTTGGCAGGACGAGGGGCTGAGGCTTTTCGTTCAGCGGACCCTAAGGAACTGGCGGCTGCTTTCACCGCACTGCAGACTGGTTCCCATGAAGGTGTGCTTACCTTTAGTGAGAAGAACGGCAGCACGCTGATGGTACGGACAAACGAACTCATGCTGCTAGAATCGTGGACTGAATATGTAGAAGATGGGTTTAGACAGGCACTAGAGGAAAAACGATCACAAAAGGAGTAAGAGAATGCTGAAGCTAGAAATCGCAGAAATGATCTTTGCTGAAGACAGGCCCTTTCAGAGCTGCCACGCCTCCACGTTAGCGGTTCTGGCAAATGGACAGATCGCAGCAGCATGGTTTGGGGGCACCGCAGAAGGAAACCCGGATGTTGCCATTTGGTTCTCGAAACGGATCGACGGGCGGTGGACTGCACCGGTTATTGCTGCGGATCACCCAGGCGAACCGCTGTGGAACCCAGTTTTGTTTAGTCCAGATGGGGAGCGGCTGATCCTATACTACAAAGCGGGTCATCAAATCCCCCGTTGGTACACGATGGTGATGGAATCCTTGGACGGTGGTCAGACCTGGAGTGAAGCCGCCCCGCTGGTTCCTGGAGATATCGGCGGCCGAGGCCCGGTAAAGAACAAACCGATTATTCTCGAGGATGGTACTTGGGCGGCACCGGCTTCGCTCGAGACCGAAGAATACTGGGATGCATTTGTCGACTTGTCTACTGATGACGGCCGCACCTGGGTTCCGAGTGCTGTTGTTCCTCTAAACCGAGAAGCTCCTGGCGCTGCCGGTGAACCATTTGGCAAAGGTGTTATTCAGCCAACTCTGTGGGAGTCGCAACCAGGGCATGTCCACATGCTCCTCCGCAGTACGGCTGGATGGATCTTTCGCAGCGATTCTACCGATGGCGGCCGTACTTGGTGCGAAGCGTACCCCACGGAGCTGCCTAACAACAACAGCGGGATTGATCTTGTGAAGATGGGCGATGGAACCCTAGCCTTGGTTCACAATCCTGTGGCTGGAAACTGGGCCGCCCGAACACCGCTGGTGGTCAGTGTTTCTAAGGACAACGGGCAGACGTGGGCCGAAGCTTATGTGCTCGAGGACGAACCGGGTGAGCATTCTTATCCGGCGATCGTTTGCGCAGGTGACGAAATCCATATCACATACACTTGGAAGAGAGAAAGCATTGCTTATCGAGTATTCACCCTCGGAAGTTAGTCACTTCCGAGGGTTTGTTATTTTTTTCGCAGGATAACGGGCGCCTATGTCGAAGTATAGGGCGGAATCCACATAATATGGAGTGCTAAATGTTGTAATCGATGCAGAGGGGAAGGGAGAAGCCGATGAAGCTTGCTGATATCATTCCACTAATTCAACTGGAGCCGCTGGTTCAGATTGACGATCTCGATGCAGAGATTAAGACTGTGTGCGGCTGCGATTTGATGAGCGATGTTTTAGCCTTTTCCCAGGAAAAGACACTGCTTCTCACGGGACTTACTAATGCTCAGGTAGTTCGCACTGCGGAGATGACCGGTATCAGGTTCATCATCTTTGTGCGCGGCAAGCGCCCTCCTCAAGAAACAATTGACCTTGCTCGTGAAAAAGGGATTAATCTCTATCTTTCCCCTAAGCCAATGTTTGAGTGCTGCGGCATCCTTTATTCGGCCGGACTAAACTCGGAAAATATCCGCCAGATCAACTAGATGGGGGTGCCTGAAGTTGCACGAACAGTTGATTCTCCAGGCGAAAATTGCTAAGGGAGATTTTATGCGGGGCGGCGAAGCATCCAGCAATCTCAAGGAGATACTCCGCAAACTAGGCATACGCTCGGATATCTCCCGCCGCATTACGATCGTCATGTACGAGTTGGAGATGAACATCGTCATCCATTCGCTTGGCGGAGAGGTCGCCGTCTATATTTCTTCTGATCAGGTTAAGGTTGTCGCTACTGACGCAGGCCCGGGGATCGAAGACGTGGAGAAAGCTTTTCAGCCCGGTTATTCTACCGCAGATGATGCTGTCCGAGAAATGGGATTTGGTGCGGGGATGGGCCTGAACAACGTGAAGCATTTCTCCGACGAATTAGAAGTCGAAACAGGGAAGGGTCAAGGAACAAGCATTACGGCGGTGGTCTATCTGTAACTGCCAATGGGAGTGAAACCGGTGAGAAAGCACTCAGTATTGCTGAAGGAAGAGCTCTGTGAAGGCTGCACCAACTGCGTCAAGAACTGCCCCACAAAAGCTATCCGGGTGCTCCAGGGTAAGGCTCGAATCAAGGCCGAACTCTGCATTGACTGCGCCGAATGCATCCGCATCTGTGCTTACCATGCCAAGTATTCGCAGACGGGCACCTTGGCAGACCTCGAATCTTTTAAATATCCGATTGTTCTCATCCCTCCGAGCTTCTATGCCCAGTTTTCGGGGGTGAATCCACGTAAGGTCAAAGCTGCATTAAAGAAGCTTGGTTTCTGTGAGGTAGTCGACGTATCGCTGGCTGCCGAAGCCTTGAGCATCAAAACTGCGGCCTTCCTCAACGCGAATCCCGGCATTTATATTTCTTCATCTTGCCCGGTTGTAGTCCGCTTGATTAAAGTTCAGTATCCAGAGCTGATTGGGCACTTGGCACCCTTCAAATCCCCCGTAGAAGCTGCGGCAGAGAGGGCTCGCATCGAAGCCGTGCAGCAGGGGATTGCCGAAAACGAAGTGGGCGTGTTCTTCATCACCCCGTGCCCAGCCAAGAATACCAGTATAGTCGATCCCATTGGCGTCGAGAAAAGCTTTGTTGACGACTCTATTGCTTCATCTTTGGCCTATCAAGCTATCAGGGATGTATTTACCCAGTATCCCGATCTGGAAAAAGAATCTGTGTCGGAGCCGCTGCCCTTCCTGGGAATGGGCTGGGGCCAGAGTGGTGGTGAGCTGAGGCTCCTTGATGAAGATATCCAGAACCGCAGCTTGTCTGTTTCAGGGATTCACCGGGTGAAGTCTCTTCTTAAGGAGCTCTCACGAAACAACATTCAAGATGTGCAGTACTTCGAACTAAATGCCTGCAACTATGGCTGTGTAGGCGGCATCTTCAACGTGGCTAACGTCTTTCAAGCTCGTTCAAATCTACGGCAGCTTCGGGCTGAGGGCGGTGAAATCGTGGTTCATGATCCAGACAGCTATAATTTCGGCCTCACAGCGGAGATCGAACCTTCCCAAACCGGGCGGCTGGACCCTGATCTGACCAAAGCCATGATGAAGCTCAACCAGTTGGAGGAAGAAATCAAAGCGCTTCCGGGGTTAGACTGCGCCGCTTGTGGTGCACCAGATTGCCGTACTTTGGCGGAAGATATAGTCAATGGGTTGGCCCAACGAAGTGACTGCATGATACTCCTGCGCAAGCAACTGCCTACTAACGATGGAACTATGGAGAAAGCCAGGTGATAAACATGACTGTCAAAGAAATTGCCGACAAACTAGGTCTAGAACATGTGGCTGGGCTTCTTGATGCCGAAGTCGATGGCGTTTATGTGGGTGACCTGCTGAGCAATGTGATGGCTAAGGCGGGCGAGAAAAACCTTTGGATCACTGTTCAGGGCCACCAAAATGTGGTTGCAGTGGCCGCCCTCAGCAACCTGGCCGGAGTAGTTGTTGTAGAAGATCTCCCCATTCAGCCAGAAGCAGTTCAGAGGGCCCAGGAGAAGAATGTCAATCTGCTGCGCACCTCAATGACCGCTTATGAACTTGTTGCGAAGCTGGTAGAATTGGGCATTTAGCCGTTGGGAGGTTCTTGGTTTGCCCCACCGCAGGACTTTTAGGTGTGACCTACACATTCACAGCTGCCTTTCGCCTTGTGCTCACCTCTTGATGACGCCGGGCAGCATCATTCAGAGAGCTCTTGAGCTAGATCTGGACTGCATTGCCATCACTGATCACAACAGCGCTGGCAACGCAGCGGTTGCAATGGAGTTGGCTCAGAGAAATGGTTTGATCCTGATTCCCGGTATGGAGGTGGAAACCCAAGAAGAGGTTCATCTGCTTTGTTATTTTCCCACTCTAGAACAGCTCCTGGAGTGGGATATAATTGTGTCTCAAAGCCTCCCGCCGCTAAAGAACGACGAAGAGTTGATCGGCTACCAGCTGCTCACAGACCTCAATGATGAGTATCGCGCTAAGGATGAGCGTCTGCTGGCTACTGCCGCTCAGCTTTCCGTTGACGAGGTAGTCGAAAAGGTCGTAGCCTTAGGTGGGATTGTGGTTCCAAGTCATGTAGATCGCCCGGTAAACAGCATTATAGGTCAACTAGGTTTTATCCCTCCAGAATTGGAGATCGCAGTTATCGAAATCTCGAAGAACACTAAGCCCAGTGTTTTTTTCGAAAAACATCCTGAACTGACTCCTTATTCTTATGTAGTGGGTTCGGACAGTCACTATATAGAGGACATTGGACGCTGTGGGGAGCCGCTCCCGGGATTTCCTTTAGTCGGCGACATGGCCCGCTTGCTGGTTTGTTAATAATTTATCAAACATTAATTTGACACAAACTTTATTGACACCCCTATACTGCGCCGATATACTGAAGGAGGAATCGTGAAAAAAATAACAATAAGAACCGATGCCAATATACGGCTATTTTTTTGCACTTGAACATCGAGATTTTTTGTAGTTTGCCTAATCACAACAGAAAAGGAGCTGACGAGATGGCTTGCGTCTGCGGTAACGAGAAGCAAACTCTGGAGGCATATTACGAACCCCTCAAAAAGGTTTTAGGTGCCTATCCCAAGGATGAGCGGTACCTAATTCCCATTCTGCAGGATGCTCAAGAGAAGTATGGGTATCTTCCCCAGGACATTCTGCAGGGTATTGCCAACGGCCTCGGCATTTCTGTGAGCAAAGTCTACGGCGTGGCTACCTTTTATACGCAATTTCATCTCAAGCCACGGGGCCGCAATGTAATTCGGGTGTGCACTGGAACGGCTTGTCACGTGAGAGGCGGGGCAGAAGTACTGAAGGCCATTGAGAATGAACTTGGAATCGTGGGTGGAGGTACCACTGATGATCTGGAGTTTACTCTAGAAACCGTGGCCTGCATCGGAGCCTGCGGCTTAGCTCCTGTGATTATGATTAATGATGATACCCACGGCCGGGTCAGTCCTACCAGTGTAAAGGGTATTCTGGACTCTTACAGACAAAAGCAGCAAGAGAGTGCTGAAAAGCGCATCAAGATAGCTCAGTAACGTAACTCATGCGGGAACTATCTCTTCATCTTCTGGATATTGTGCAGAATTCCATTGCCGCCGCAGCTGATCTGATCGAAATAGAGATTATGGAAGACTTCAAGAGCGATCGACTAAGCATCAAAGTTACCGATAACGGGCGCGGCATGTCAAGAAGCGTTCTACAATCTGTGATAGATCCCTTTTTCACAACGAGGAAGACACGTTCAGTTGGGTTGGGGTTGAGCCTGTTTGCCCAGTCTGCTCAAAGGTCGGGTGGAGACTTGGTTATTAGATCCAAGGAGGGAGTCGGCACAGAGGTAGAAGCTGTTTTTCAGTACAGCCACATTGATCGGCCACCTATGGGCGATCTTCAGGGAACTCTGCTAACTTTGATTGTGCTAAATCCCACAATCGATCTGGTCTACCGCCACAACTATGATGGCCGTGACTTTGTAATCGATACTCGGGAGATCAAGCGAGAACTGGATGGAATACCCATCAATCAAGGACAAGTTGTCAGCTGGATGCAGGACTTCATCCAAGAAGGATTGGCACAGCTGCGGGGAGGTAGGGTTGAATGAAATCACTAGAGGAACTTCGAAGACTGCGGGAGACACTTCAGCAGGATATGCTTGCTAGAAATGGCGATGGCAATCCCCGAATTATCGTGGGCATGGGAACCTGCGGTATCGCCGCGGGCGCACGGGAAGTAATGCAGGCCATTATGCAGCAGGTCAGAGAGCGGAATATCACCGTGACCATCTCGCAGACAGGCTGCATCGGGATGTGTGAGAAAGAACCCTTGATGGATGTCCAGCTGCCCGGTAAGGGACGGATCACATATGGCCACGTGACCCCAAAAGACGTGGAAAGTATCATCGTTCAGCATGTGATCAATGGGCAGATTGTGGAGGACTTGGTTGTAGCAAGGCTAGAGGAAGGGGAAGGTCAATGAAGCCAACGTTTTACCGCAGTCATGTCTTAATTTGCACCGGAACCGGATGCAAGTCATCAGGGGCATCGCAGATTGAGGCTGTATTGGCAAAGGAGTTGGAGAAACACAATCTCCAGGATGAGATTAAGGTGGTAGAAACAGGCTGCCACGGCTTCTGCGAAAAAGGCCCGATCATGATCGTGTACCCTGAGGGAGTGTTTTACTGCCGGGTTAAGCCAGATGATGTGGGTCAGATCGTCGAAGAGCATCTCCTGAAGGGAAGAATTGTAGACAGACTGCTTTATCAGGAACTTCATACTGAAGCGAGCATTCCGACCTATCGTGAGATCGACTTTTATAAGAAACAGCACCGCATCGTATTGGCGAACTGCGGCCGGATTGACCCCGAAAGTATTGAAGAATACATCGCAGTGGGCGGCTACGAAGCCTGTGGCAAAGCTTTGACTGAGATGACACCTGAAGAAGTAATTGCTGAGGTCAAGAGCGCTGGCTTGCGCGGCCGGGGTGGAGCTGGATTCCCAACAGGCCTTAAATGGGAACTCACTCGGAAAACGCCCAGTGATAAGAAATACATTATCTGCAACGCGGACGAAGGCGACCCAGGTGCCTTTATGGACCGCAGCCTCTTAGAGGGAGACCCTCACCGGATCATTGAAGGCATGATTATCGGAGCATACGCGATCGGTGCCGACGAGGGCTATATTTATGTGCGGGCAGAATACCCGCTGGCAATTCATAGACTACAAATAGCCCTTAACCAGGCACGTAAGTACGGACTCTTAGGTGAAGATATTTTTGGAAGCGGATTCAACTTCGATCTACACATCAAGAAAGGCGCAGGAGCCTTTGTCTGTGGTGAAGAGACTGCACTCATGGCTTCCATTGAAGGAAAACGCGGTATGCCTCGTCCGAAACCGCCTTTCCCCTCTGTTTCAGGCCTGTGGGGTAAGCCGACTAATATCAATAACGTCGAGACGTTTGGAAACGTGCCTTATATCATTAAGAACGGGGCCGAGGCTTTCCGATCTGTGGGAACCGAAAAGAGCGCTGGAACTAAAGTGTTTGCCCTGACCGGAAAGATCAACAACACCGGACTGGTGGAAGTACCGATGGGAATGACTCTACGTGAGGTCATCTACGACATTGGCGGCGGTGTTACCGGTGGAAAAGCACTCAAGGCTGTTCAAATTGGTGGCCCATCTGGCGGATGCATACCAGCAGAACTGCTTGATATCCCCATCGACTACGAGTCGCTTAATGAAGTTGGCGCCATGATGGGATCTGGTGGAATGGTAGTTATGGACGAAACCACCTGTATGGTTGACGTCGCTCGCTACTTCCTTCAATTTACGCAGAGCGAATCATGCGGGAAGTGCACACCCTGTCGTGAAGGAACCAAACGGATGTTGGAGATCTTAGACAGGATCTGCTCTGGCGAAGGGCAGCCGGGTGACTTAGAGCTCCTCGAAGAACTGGGTAACCATATTAAGGACACTTCACTATGTCAACTGGGTGGTTCTGCTCCAAACCCGGTCCTGAGCACCCTACGTTATTTCCGTGATGAGTATGAAGCTCACATCAATGACAAGCGCTGCCCAGCTAACGTCTGTGCTGGTATGGGGGCCCCATATGTGATCGACGAGCTGACCTGCATCGGCTGCAGTCTGTGTGCCCGGTTCTGCCCGATGGATGCCATCAGCGGCGATAAGAAGAAACCCCACAAAATTGACCCTGAGCAGTGCATAGCTTGTGGTGTCTGTGCAGGTAAGTGCCCTGTACACGCTATTTCGCAGGCATCGTAAAGAGGTAGGGAAAGGAGTTTCGGTGGATGAGCAAAATCACCTTGACCATAGATAACCAAGTTGTAGAAGTGCAGGCCGGAGCGACCATTCTGCAGGCCGCTCGGGAGGCAGGGATCGAGGTACCAACGCTGTGCTACCATCCTGATCTTTCCCTGCATGGCTCATGCCGGGTTTGTGTGGTAGAAGACCTCAAGAGCGGAAGGCTGTTAGCTTCGTGCGTAGCACCGGCTGCTGATGGGATGGAGATCAGCACCCGCAGCGCCCGCACTCGCCAGGCGCGGCGGCTGAACGTTGAACTGCTGTTGGCTAACCATCCAAACGATTGCTTGAGCTGCGACCGCAATGGCAGTTGTGAACTGCAGGATTTAGCATACAAGCTGGGTATCAGGCGGGAAAACGTGGAGCGCTTTGCTGGCGACAAGCGGGATCTCCCTGTAGACGAACGGGGGCCAGCACTTCGCCGAGAACCCAATAAGTGTATTCTCTGCGGCCGCTGCGTGCGGGTTTGTGAGGAAGTCCAAGGTGTAGCTGCCCTTGACTTCACCGGCCGTGGTTTTGATTCAATGGTGACCACTGCCTTTGATATGCCTTTGAGTGAAATCAACTGTGCCAACTGCGG
>JAAYMS010000017.1 GCA_012521295.1 Bacillota bacterium | reverse complement strand
TACATACTGGTTTGGGTACTCTGGTAAGCTACTTGACAAATGAGGGCCGAAGTGATAATTTATGGATAAACGGTGTTAGCACTCGAAGGGTTTGAGTGCTAAAAAGGAGGAGAGCAGGGTGTTAGATGACCGGAAAAGGCTTGTCCTCAGAGCAGTTATCGAGGACTATATCGAAACGGCTGAACCGGTCGGATCGCGTACCATTGCTCGTAGACATCAGCTGGGAGTTTCTTCAGCCACGATTCGCAATGAGATGGCTGATTTGGAGGAAATCGGCTACCTTGAACAACCACACGTTTCTGCGGGGCGAGTCCCATCTGATAAAGGGTATCGCTTTTACGTTGATATGTTGATGGAGCCGCTGCAGTACACTCTGCAGCAGTATCACCAAGTTCAGAAAGAGATGCTCCGTCATTACCGCGAAATGGAAAGACTGTGTCAAGAGGCCGGTAGGTTGCTTGCGTCTTTAACCAATTCAGCCGCGGTTGTCGTAGCTCCGCCAATTGAACATCTAGCGTTCCAACATGTTCAGCTGCTTCCGGTCGATGCAAATGACGTGCTGGTAGTTTTGGTGCTTCATCCCAGCGTAGTAAAGAATCGGCTGATTAAGACTGAAAAGGCGTATACAGCCAGTGAGCTGCTGGAGATGAGTATGGGCTTAAATCAGAAGCTCAAAGGGGTTACCTATCGTAATTTGGGCCCAACCATCCTCAGGGAAATTGTAGCTGAGTTTGGGGAAATAGGCCATGTCATGGTTGAGCTCTTGATCAACGGCTTGGTTGAAGAGAAGAACGAGCAGGTTTACTCCTCTGGTGCTCCACAAATCCTTAGTCAGCCTGAGTTTAAAGATGTTGAGAAGGCTAAATTGCTCTTTGAAGCTTTGGAGCAAAAGGAGATCTGGCTGAAGCTGCTTGCTGATGACTCTGAGGGTGTTCAGGTTACGATTGGTAAGGAAAACCCATATGCAGATATGCAGGACCTGAGTGTGGTAAAAGCTACCTACCACGTAGGAGGTCAAGTGGTTGGTTCTATTGGAGTGGTTGGTCCAACGCGAATGGATTACGCTCGGATGGTAGCCATGGTTGAGTTGATCGCCAGCGCTTTAAGCGAGCTACTCACTGATATGAAGTAACTTCCGCGGCCCGCTTTAGAGCGGGCCACTTATCTGATGGAGGGAGGTAGCGGCATGGATGAGAAGCATACGGAACAGCAGAACATGGAAGAGTTCGAAGATGATCTGACCTTTGAATCTGCTGAGGCAAAGGTGGATTCGCCTGAGGAGGCCAATCCCCAAGCGGACAGCGATGTGCTCCAGCAGCGGATCGATGAACTAGAGCGCGCCAATGCCGAACTCGCAAACCGGTTCATGCGCCTGAAAGCCGATTTTGATAACTACAAACGGCGGACCCGTATACAGATGGAGGAGATCAAGGCGCAGGCCGCCTCTGAAGTGATGAAAGATCTCTTGCCTGTATTAGACGATTTTGAACGGGCGTTGAAATCAGCAGAGCAAACTGACAAGGCAGAGGCCATTGCTGAAGGCGTGGACATGGTGTTCAAGAAGTTGATGCATACACTCGGCGCACACGGCCTTGAACGTATCGATGCTCAGGGCCAGCCCTTTGATGCTGAGCTTCATGAGGCTATTAGCGTTATAGGTGATACCGACGGCCAGCTGCATGTCATTAATGAACTGCAGACTGGGTATATGCTTAATGGAAGGGTAATTCGCCATACAAAAGTCCAAGTTGGTGAACTGAAGGGGGATTAACAATGGGAAGAGTTGTAGGGATTGACTTAGGAACTACCAACTCCGTTGTGGCTGTTTTGGAGGGTGGAGAACCGGTAATTATCCCCAATAGTGAGGGGTCCCGTACTACTCCTTCTGTAGTGGCATTTACGAAAGAAGGTGACCGCATTGTAGGTCAGGTGGCAAAGCGCCAAGCTGTAACAAACCCTGATCGCACCATTCTTTCTATCAAACGTTATATGGGAACCGACCATAAGGTTCGGATCGATGGTAAAGACTACACTCCGCAGGAAATCTCCGCTATTATTTTGCGCAAGCTCAAAGAAGAAGCAGAGAACTACTTAGGTGAAACCGTTGACAAGGCAGTTATTACTGTACCTGCATACTTCACCGATGCGCAGCGGCAAGCAACCAAGGACGCCGGTGTGATTGCAGGCCTCGAAGTACTGCGGATCATCAACGAACCGACATCCGCTGCTTTGGCATATGGCCTGGATAAAGAAGCGGAGCAGACAGTACTTGTATTTGACCTGGGCGGCGGTACTTTTGACGTCTCAATTCTCGAACTGGATCAAGGATATATTGGAGTACTGGCTACAAGCGGTAACAACCGCCTAGGTGGCGATGACTTTGACCAGCGCATTGTAGACTATCTAGTGCAGGAGTTCAAGAAAGAGACTGGAATCGACCTGACCGCTGATCGGATGGCAATGCAGCGCCTGCGGGAGGCTGCTGAGAAAGCCAAGATTGAACTCTCTGGGCTTCCTCAAACTAACATCAACCTGCCGTTCATCAGTGTTACTCCTGACGGCCCTGTGCACCTTGATATATCACTAACAAGGGCTAAGTTCAATGAGCTTACCGCTGATCTTGTGGACGCGTGTTTGGTTCCAACCCGTCGTGCACTGGAAGACGCAGGCCTAAAGCCTGAAGACATCGACCGGGTTATCCTTGTAGGTGGTTCTACCCGTATTCCTGCTGTTCAGGAGGCCATTAAGAACCTTATGGGCAAGGAACCTTACAAGGGTGTCAACCCTGATGAGGTTGTAGCCATGGGTGCGGCGATTCAAGCTGGTGTTTTGGCAGGAGAGTTTGCTGATGGCGAAGGCTTAGTACTCGTAGACGTGACTCCGTTGTCTCTCGGTATTGAAACCCTTGGCGGTGTAATGACTAAGCTGATTGAACGGAATACGGCCATCCCTTGCAAGAAGTCGCAGATCTTTAGTACTGCGGCTGATAACCAGACAACCGTTGACATCCATGTACTTCAGGGTGAACGTCCGATGGCAGCGGACAATGTCACCTTAGGGCGCTTCCAGTTGACTGGTATTCCACCGGCACCGCGGGGTGTTCCTCAGATTGAGGTAACATTTGACATTGACCGTAACGGCATCGTGAATGTTTCTGCTAAAGATCTGGGCACTGGTAAGGAGCAGAAGATCACGGTAACCTCGTCCACCGGGCTAACCCAAGAGGATATCGAGAAGCTTGTAAAAGAAGCAGAAGCACATGCTGAAGAAGACCGCAAGAAGCGTGAAAAGGTTGAACTCCGCAACCAGGCTGACAACGCTATCTGGGCAATTGATCGCTCCCTCAATGAACTGGGCGATAAAGTGACTGCGGATCAGAAAGCGCGTGTCGAAGCAGCAAAAGAAGAGCTGAAGGCTGCCATGGAGAAAGATGACACCGAAGAAATCAAGGCCAAAATGAAGGCCCTCGATGAGGTCATGCACAGTATTTCGCAGAAGCTTTATGAACAAGCTCAGGCTCAAAACCAAGGCCAGGCTGGTTCGAGTGCAGGGGCGCAGCCTAATGAAGATGTGGTGGATGCCGATTATAAAGAGGAAAAATAAGACGGCAGACAAAAAGGTGGTGTAGTTCTTGGCCAAACGAGATTATTATGAGGTTCTCGGGGTTTCCCGGGACGCGTCTGAGGATGAAATAAAGAAGGCTTACCGGCGCTTGGCCAGGAAGTACCATCCCGACGTAAACAAGTCAGAGGGAGCCGAGGAGCTTTTTAAGGAAATCAACGAGGCTTACGCTGTGTTGAGCGATGCGGAACGCAGGGCTCAATATGATCAATTCGGCCACGCGGCCTTTGAAGGTGGTGGCGGCCCAGGCGGCTTCGGCGATTTTGGTTTCGGCTTTGAGGATTTAGGTGATATCTTTTCGGACTTCTTTTTTGGCGGTGCATTCGGCAGTCGCGCCGCACAACGTCCGCGTCGCGGAGCCGATATTCACTATGATATGACCATCAGTTTCGAAGAGGCAGCCTTCGGTCTAGAGACTAAGGTTGAGGTGCCTCGGACGGTGATATGCGAGCGCTGCCACGGCAACAAGGCCGAACCGGGTACTCCCATCAAGAATTGTCCAGAGTGCCATGGGACAGGTCAGATGCGCTATGTGCAGACCACTCCGTTCGGACAAATGGCGACGACCCGTACCTGTACACGCTGCGGCGGTGAAGGGAAGGTATATGAAACAGCCTGTCGTGAGTGTCAGGGGGCGGGGACAGTACGCCGCACCAGCCGCTTCGAGGTGAAAATCCCAGCTGGTATTGCCGATGGTCAGTATGTACGACTGGCGGGTAAGGGTGAAGCGGGTTACCGCGGTGGGCCTCCAGGGGATCTTCTGATTATGGTTCGTGTGCGTCCGCATGAGTTTTTCCGGCGAGAAGGGAGCAATGTTCTTTGTGAAGTTCCTATCTCCTTCGTGCAGGCGGCCCTTGGCGACGAGATCGAGGTACCTACGTTAGACGGCAGTGAAAAGGTGCGAGTTCCAGAAGGAACCCAAACTGGCAAAGTCATTCGTCTTCGCGGCAAAGGGATCCCGGATGTGAGAGGCTATGGCAGAGGCGACCAGCTTGTGACACTACGGGTCGTAACTCCCACCAAGCTTAACGCCAGGCAGAAAGAACTTCTGCGAGAATTTGCCAAGGAATCTGGAGACGAAGTTCAAGAGCAAACAAAGAGCTTCTTTGAGCGTATGAAGGATGCGTGGCGCTGAGACGCGCTCTGAATCTGAGCAAGCTGCCCTGTTTGAGGAACAGGGCAGTTTTGCCATAGATAGGGAGGACAACGATGAAGACCTGGCAGGAAGTTCGCATAGATGTTAATCAAGAGGCTTCAGAGGCGGTGTATGCACTGCTTGAAGATTTTGGAGCTCAGGGTGTTGCAATCCAAGATCCGACTCTTGTAGATGAAGCGCGCGAAGCTGGTTTGGGAGACTACTTCCCTGATGTGATTCGGGATGGGCGAGTCCGTTTGGTCTGTTATTTCGCTGAGCACAAGTCCGAGGCGGCATTGGCTGAATTGGCGGATCGGATTAGAGGACTGGCGGAGTTCGGCCTCAACACCGGCTCGGTAGAGATTACCACCTCAGTAGTCCAAGAGGAAGAATGGGCAACCGCTTGGAAGGACTATTACCATACGACACGTGTTGGGAGGATAGTCATTCAGCCATCCTGGGAGGATAGTGCAGGAGAGTTACGCGCAGATGACGTCGTTATTGTTCTGGATCCGGGTATGGCATTTGGTACGGGCACTCATCCGACGACAGTAATGTGTCTAGAGTTCTTGCAGGAGTTCGATCTCAAGGGTAAAATACTTTGGGATGTAGGAACAGGCTCAGGTATTCTGTCCATTGCCGCCTGCAAACTCGGAGCCCAGGTCCATGCTGCGGATGTGGACAAGACCGCCGTTGAAGTGGCGCTGGAAAACAGCAGCCTGAACAATGTTGAGTTCAGTGTGGCTCAGGGGAGTATCGAAGTGCTTCCAGGCCGCCCTGATATAATCGTTGCTAATATCATAGCCGATGTGATCCTTGATCTTCTTCCGAAAGCTGCCGAGGCCCTTCACAATCAGGGTATCTTTATTGCTGGAGGGATCATTGATTCTCGAGCCGATGAAGTCGAGTCAGCGGCCCAAGAGCTAGGTTTCGCAGTCCAAGAGCGCAGGCAGAGGGCGGAATGGGTCGGATACTGCTTTGTAAAGGAGCAGCACAGTGCCTAGGTTTTTCGTAACCAATGAGCAAATAGATGGAAGTTTGGTGCGCATCCTAGGAAGCGATGCACACCACATCAGCCGCGTCCTTCGCCTCCAGGCAGGGGATCACGTGGAAGTTGCTTTTGGTACGGGCGAAATCGGTGTGGTCGAACTGACCCAGTTCAGTGACGATGAGGTCTTAGGGCAGATCGTCCAGCGCTTTCGAGCGTATCAAGAACCTCCAATCAAGCTTCGCCTCTATCAAGGATTGGCCAAGGGTGACAAAATGGACTTTGTGGTCCAGAAAGCGGTTGAACTAGGTGTATCGGAGATTGTGCCTTTCACATCTCGCTATACCGTGGTAAAACTCGATCATAAGGCTGCTGAAAAGAGACAGCAGCGCTGGCAGCGGATTGCTGAAGAAGCGGCCAAACAGTGCCAGCGTGCAGAGCTTCCGAAGGTTAGCCCAGTGGTGAGTTTTTCGCAAGTCATCGGCCAGATCATGGGCAGGCAAAAAGGGGAATTAGTACTGCTGCCCTATGAACACGAAGAGCAGGTGGGCATTAAGAATATAGCTGAGGAAGACTGTAGGTCTGTATCCATAATTGTGGGGCCAGAAGGCGGCTTTCACGAGAGCGAAGTGGAACAAGCGAGACAGGCAGGTGCTCACATCATTACGCTAGGTCCGCGCATTCTGCGCACAGAAACAGCAGGGCTTGTTGCCTTGAGTTTGGTTGGTTATCGTTGGGGGGATTTAGGATAGTGCAGAATAACAAGACAATCGCCGTCTGCACATTGGGATGCAAAGTCAATCAATATGATACAGATGCCGTGCTTACCCAGTTTCGGGAAGCAGGATATTCGGTTGTTGATTTCGACCAAAAGGCAGACGTCTACTTGATTAATACATGTACGGTCACTAATGTGGGTGACCGCAAGTCGCGCCAGATGATTCGCCGCGCCCGCCGCATCAATCCAGATGGCAAGGTCGTGGTCATGGGCTGTTTAGCCCAAGCTTCTCCTGAAGAAGTGATTCAAATTGAAGGTGTCAGCCTAGTTGTGGGTACTCATCAGCGGAGTGAACTTCTAGAACTAGTTGAGTCACTTCCAGATGGAACTTCTGAACCGATTTCCACAGTCGTGGACGATATCTTCGCTGTGGATGAGTTTGAAGAACTCCCAGTCAGTACCTTCGAAGGGCGCACTCGTGCTACCTTGAAGATCCAGGATGGATGTAATCAATTTTGCTCGTATTGCCGTGTACCGTTTGCTCGCGGTAAACCGCGCAGCAGGCGTATAGAGTCTGTGGTGGAGCAGGCGGCGCAGATTGCCGCGCAGGGATATCCGGAAATTGTCTTGACTGGTGTGCATCTAGGTGCCTATGGGCTGGATTTGGAACCCAAGCTGCACCTATCTGATGTGGTTGAGGCATTGACAGAGGTCGAAGGCCTAACACGCATCCGTATAAGCTCGATTGACCCCCACGAGATCACTCCGAGGCTGTTAGAACTGGTAGCAGCGGAAGAAAAGGTGTGCCGCCATCTGCATATTCCACTTCAGAGCGGGTGTGATACAGTCTTGGAGCGGATGCGGCGGCGCTATACTACCGCCGAATACCGCAGGATTGTCGAAGAAGCCCGCGAACAGATCTCTGACTTGGCGATCACTACTGATATCATTGTTGGTTTTCCTGGTGAGACAGATGCTGAGTTTGCTGAGACCATGCAGTTTGTGGAAGAGATGGCTTTCAGCCGTCTGCACGTTTTTCGCTATTCAAGAAGGACTGGAACCCCAGCAGCTCGTTTCCCTAATCAAATCCCCGCGACCGTTAAAGAAGAGCGCAGCCACAGCTTAATATCTTTAGGCGAAAAACTCGCGGAGCAGTTCCATCAGGCGTATGTTGGTAAGAAACTGGAAGTGTTGGTGGAGCAGGTTGAAGGCGGACACGGCGTTGGCTTAACCGACAATTACATCAGAGTTGAATTTGCATCCGCTTCTGATAGTCTGGTTGGAAAAACAGTCCAAATTTTGGGAAAGGCGGCCAGTGCGAAAGGGATTTTCGGTAGGCTTGTCTAATTGAACAGCAGGTAGTTTGCTGTGAAGGAGGTGTCAGAGTGTCTCAAGACTGCCTTTTCTGCAGAATAGCTGCGGGAGAAATCCCGTCCGACAAGGTTTTCGAGAATGAACGCATCTTTGCTTTTCGCGATATAAATCCCGTAGCTCCCGTTCACATCTTGGTTATTCCTAAAGAACATATCGAAAGTATTGCTCACGTAGAAGACGACCATCAGGCTCTTCTCGGGGAAATCATGACGGTGATTCGGGACCTAGCTCACGAAGAAAACCTCGAAAAAGGGTATAGAGTAGTGGCTAACATCAGCACTCATGGGGGCCAAACAGTCCCACACCTTCATTTCCATCTTATAGGAGGCCGGTCGCTGCAGTGGCCTCCCGGCTAAGAGTTTGTTAAAATGTAAGGCACTTTTCAGTCATATTGACCAGCCGTTTGATATCGTTTATAATAAACAAGGATATCATGCGGAGCCCGTGTTTTTCGTTTTTGAGGCACAGGTGGTCGGCATTGGAAGGAGGGATATAGGTGGCAGAAGTCAAAGTCGGCAAAAATGAATCCCTCGATAATGCTTTACGCCGTTTTAAGAAACAGATACGGATGTCTGGTGTTCTATCGGAGGTAAGAAAGCGCGAGCACTATGAAAAACCAAGTGTTCGCCGCAAGAAAAAATCCGAAGCGGCCCGCAAGAGGAAATATCGCTAGTTGGTATATGACAGGGCTCGATATCGTATTAGATGTCGAGCCCTTTTTAGCACGTAGAAAGTGGGGGGTGTCATGCGCAGTAAAGTCACATTATTTTTGATATTTGTGCTTCTGTGTCTTCCGGTTTCAAATGCCGGCGCAGCAGGCACGGGTGGGCGTGAGCAGACAGTGTATGTCATTCCGGTGTACGGCGAGATTGATCTTGGATTGGCTGCGTTTGTGAAGCGCTCAATTACTAGTGCTGAACGCGCTGGAGCAGCAGTTCTGCTGGAGATCAACACCTTCGGTGGACTGGTCGAGGCTGCCACAGAGATTCGTGATGCAGTTATCAGAACTCGAGTGCCTGTCATGAGCTATGTCTCAGATCGGGCGTGGTCCGCGGGTGCCCTGATAGCTCTGGCCGCCCCGCATATAGCCATGGCACCGGGCAGCAGTATCGGTGCTGCGGAACCAAGGCCCATGGATGAAAAAACGGTTTCCGCGATTCGGGGCGAATTCGAGGCAACTGCTGAGCGGGCAGGGCGAGATCGCCGGATCGCAGCAGCAATGGTGGATGCAGATGTGGAGATTGAGGAGTTGTCCCCAAAAGGGAAACTTCTGACCTTGTCAGCCCAGAAGGCGCTGGAGTTTGGTTATGCAGACGTGATAGCTGCATCTCGTTCTGAGGCGTTGGAGCAGTTTGGATACACCACTGTTAGAGTCATCGAAATGGAACTCGGGTGGGCTGAACGCGTGGCTCGTCTTGTAACAAACTCGACCGTGAGTTCGCTGCTTCTGACGTTGGGGTTTTTGGGCCTCATCTTTGAGATCGCAACTCCAGGGTGGGGAGTTCCGGGTACTGTAGGATTAATCAGTTTAGGGC
>JAAYMS010000130.1 GCA_012521295.1 Bacillota bacterium | reverse complement strand
GGTAAGAAAAACCTTTGTAATGCGGAGGCACACCAAGTTTATGTAAAAGTCGAGTTAGGTGTGCATTGATATTCACTCCACTGTTGGCGTGTACTGACACCGCAGCCGTTTCAGCTTGGCCGATTGTCATTCTGGCCTGTGTGAACTGCCGTACCCGGTCAGCTAGGACCTCTAAACTGAAAGGCTTGAGCATAAAATAGTTGACGCCAAGTTCGGTAAATCGAGCGATGAGATCGTCACGGCCAAAGGCGGTAAAGACAATGATGTGCGGACGCCGCTTTAACCCCAGAGAATCCAGACGTTCTAACACCCCAATACCATCAAGATGAGGCATAGTGACATCGAGTATCACCACATCAGGCTCCAGTTCTTGGATCATGCGTAGAGCCTGTTCCCCATCATGAGCTTCCCCCACAACAGATAGATCCTCTTGGTTGTTGAAGAATTCTCGCAGGATCTGGCACAACTCAACATTGTTGTCAACAACCAGAATCCGCATATCATCACTCCTTTGCTACCCTACTTTGACGGAAACTCAATGTTTCCTCCTATTCGGTTAACTTTTTTCGCGCAAAGGAAGCGATGAAGAAACCATCTGTCCCATGTCGATGAGGCAGAAACTGTCGATACCAAGCGGATTCTGTGTTGGAAGGCGCTGGAAACCACGGTGGCAGAGAGTCTGGGACAAATTCTGAAAATGTCTTTAGCAACCAGGACGCATTGTCAGGCCCTTCCGATTCTGTCAGCGTGCAGACAGAGTATACCAGTCGTCCACCTGGCTTTACCACATGAGCCGCATTAGCCAAGATCTTCCGCTGCAGGGCAGCCAGTTCTGCGATCTCATCAGGCGACTTCCGCCAGCGGATATCCGGCCGGTGGCCCATGGTTCCCAATCCTGAGCAGGGGGCATCGACCAGCACCCGATCAGCCTGAGGAGCATCAAGGGGGGCGGAGGCATCCCCCTGTCTGGTTTCAACGATACTTATTCCTAGGCGCTGGCTGTTCTCATCTACCTTAGCCAAACGCTCCCTGCTGATATCCCAGGCGACAATCGTCCCCTGGTTTTTCATTAATTGAGCCATGTGAGTACTCTTACCTCCGGGAGCGCTGCACAAATCGTAGACGACCTCGCCAGGCTGCGGATCAACCGCATGGGCCACCAGTGCACTTCCCTCATCTTGGATGTAATAAGCGCCTTCAGCCAAGAGGCTATCAGCCACGGCATAGTGCCCAGGATTAACCAGCAGCACATCTGGCGCGAAGTTTCCCGGTTCTACTCGGGCACCTTTCGCGGTGAAATGCTGCCTTAAGGCGTCCACAGACGAGTGCAGTGTATTCACGCGCAGAGCCGTCTTGGGAGGCTCGTTGAGCGCCTGAAAGAGCTTCTCTGTTTCTGCTAATCCCCACTGCTTAAGACACAACTCGGCCATCCATTTCGGAAACGAATAACGATAGCTCAAATACTCAACGGGCTGTTGGTTCGGATCAGGATATGTGATGCGGTTTTTCTGCCGGTCAATGTTCCGAAGAAGACCATTAACGAAACCAGCAGTACCTTGGTGGCTGAGACGACGTGCTGCTTTTACTGCCTCATTCACAGCCGCTGAGGGAGGGACACGGTCTAAATAGAGGAGCTGATACGCTCCGATGCGCAGAACCTGACGAACAGCAGGATCAATCTTTTTCAGTGGGCGCGAGCTGAACTGCTGAATTATATAGTCTAGATTGAGGCGCATCCGTACAGTGCCGTAGACTAGCTCCGTAAACAATCCCCGGTCGAGACGAGACAACTCACTCAGATCAATAAAAGAATCGAGGATTTCGGCAAGGAAATCCCCGGATTCATCAAATCTCTGCAGTGCTGTGACTGCTAATAAGCGTGGATCAGATTGTTTCATATTAATCACGTCTCGAATTCCTCAGTACTAGCAAGCGGAACAGTTGGCTGAGGGACATAGCCGCTGCTGCAACGTATGTTAAGGCTGCTGCATCGAGAACTCTCTTGGCATGAGGGAGTTCATTCTGCGTGATGTACCCACCGGTGCTCAGCTGAGCGATCGCCCGTCGAGATGCATTAAACTCTACCGGCAGTGTAACAACCTGGAATGCCAATGCAGCGATAAAGAACCAAATCCCCACAAGCATTAAGGTATCCCAGCTGAACACCAACCCCATAAAGAATAGTGGAAAAGCCATTTGGGAACCAATGCTGGCCACCGGGAAGAGGTTGTTGCGGATGCCCAACGGAACGTAGTCATTGGCGTGCTGGAGGGCGTGCCCTGCCTCGTGAGCTGCAACTCCAAGAGCTGCTACACTAGTGCCCCCATATACCGAAGGCGATAGCCGCAGCACCCGTTGGCGCGGATCATAATGGTCAGTAAGATGTCCCTGGATCCGCTCGACGGCAACATCATACAACCCGTTGCTGTCAAGAATCCGGCGTGCTACTTCAGCCCCTGTCATCCCACTGCTCGCGTAAACACGCAGATAACGCTGGAAGGTACTGTTCACTTTGGCCTGGGCATACAGAGCAAATAAGAGGGCAGGAAGCACAAGAATAAACGTAGGATCATAGAAGAACATCAGGACTCCTCCTTTGCGTTTAGTAAACTAAGCACAGCCTCCTCAACCTGAACCACATCAATATCGGTATTGAAACAAGGGCCATTCGGCCGCTCATTTGTCACACCGAGAACCGAAATCCCTCGCATATCCTGCATTCCACTGACTAAGTCTCGTTCACATGCAACCCCCACAATCGCGCGGGGGCGAACTTCCTTTACTGCTCGCCTAGCTGCGGTTCCACCTGATGCGACATACAACGCAAAACCCAGCCGTTCTTGCATCGCTAGCAGATTCCCGATGGCGCAGCGGCCACAGCGGCGGCAGTTAGAAACCTTAGAGGTAATCCGTACCGTACATTCAGACCACTGCAGGCAGTGGGGCACCAGGACCAAGACCTGACTTGGCTTCACAGTCTTGCTTTGAGACTTGGTAACCATATTGCGGACACTGATATAAGATCGCTGAACGACATCACGAGATAAGCCAAAAAGATAGCGGGCCCGCAAAGCAATGGGATACAGGATGTCTACCGCTGCCTCACTTAACCTCAGCAGCCAGCCTTGGATAGTCTTACCCTTAAGACTCAGGTATAATCCAACCAGCCCGAGGAACAGAACTCCAGTGGCCACGAGCATCATGCTGCTTATCAGCCGCCACAGGGTTCCTAAGTGGCGGGCAACACCAACGAAGGTGGCAATCATCGCTAGACCCACTAGAGACAGGAACAGCACGGTTTCCGGCCGTTCAGTGGGAGTCCTGGGATCAGTCGGCACTCAGTTCACCTACAATGATCTGCCCTGCCTCTAGACGGAGCCCATTGGCCAGATCACGTCCGGAGATGACTTTACCTCCAGGGCGCTGAACTTTCTCTAGGGCTAATAGCCCTGCCCCACATCCCACGATCAGTGCGTCGCTATCCACAGATACAAGCTCCCCTGGCTGGGCTATACCCTCCTTGGGCCGTGCTTCCCAGACCTTGATGGTCTCACCTTGGATCTCTGTATATGCGCTGGGCCAAGGATTCATAGCTCGCACCAGCCGGCTCAGTTCTTCTGCTGAACGCTGGAAATCCAGCCTACCGTCTTCCTTCTTTAGTTTAAAGGCATAGGTTGCTTGACTGTGATCTTGAGGAACTCTCGGCGCCGTTCCCTCCTTAATCAGGCGGACCGTTTCGGCCAAGAGCTCAGCACCTTTTACCATCAGTCTATCATGTAGTATTCCGGCCGTATCATCAGGGTATATTGGTTCCTCGGCCTGGAGGATGACATCTCCCGCATCCCACTCAGGACTCAAGTACATCGTCGATACACCAGTGATGTTATCCCCGTTGGCAATCGCCATATTGATGGGTGATGCACCGCGGTACTTCGGCAGCAGCGACGAATGCACATTGATGCAGCCGAGCCGCGGCAGCTCCAGCAGAGTATCAGGAATTTTCTGGCCAAAGGCCACTACCACACACAGGTCAGGCTTGAGTTCTTCCATCGTACGGATAAATTCAGGATCTGCCACTCGTTCTGGCTGAAGAACCGGAATGCCTAGTTCGACCGCCAACTGCTTAACAGGCGAAAAACTGACCTTGTGCCCTCTGCCCCTAGCTTTGTCTGGTTGAGTGACTACGGCAACAACCTCTTCCTGTTCTGCCAATACTCTGAGGCTGGGCACAGCGAACTCAGGCGTACCCATAAAAACAATACGCATTCGGTTACTCACTCACCAACTCACCTGCCTCAACTTCTTCTTCATCCTGAGGCACTTCCGAAATCATCCGATCAGTCATTAACACTCCATTTAGGTGGTCAATCTCATGCTGCAGGGCTCGAGCTAAAAGCCCTTCTCCTACAACTCTGATCGGACGCCCTTTTTCATTGAGAGCATTAACGACCACACGGCTGCTGCGTTTGACGTAGGCACGCAGGCCAGGGATACTCAAGCACCCTTCCACGTCAATTTCCTCGCCATCAGCTTCGATGATTTCGGGGTTAATCAAGCAGATGGGGCCTTCACCTACATCTATGACCACGATCTGCTTGCTGATGCCGATCTGCGGCGCAGCTAGGCCAGCACCATCAGCTTCGTACATAGTCTCTATCATATCTTTAATCAACTTGCGAGTTTTGTTGGTGATATTCTTAACGGGTTCGGCCTTCTGCCGCAGCACCTCAGAACCTGGTTCATTCACTACCACGATTTTGTGTACAGCCATTTAAATCCTCCATTCTAAAACCTGTAAGCTATTATACCATATTAGAGTATTATACCATATTCACAACAAGAAAAGCGGATCAACATCAATGGCAGTGTACACGTTATTCGGTGACTCTGGCAGAGACTGCAGAGCAGCATCACAAGGCCCTTTGACCACAATCTGCCAGCGATAACGCCCCTTGATTCGGCTGATCGGTGCCGGCGACGGCCCGTACAGCTGACCTGGATGAACGCCGTTCACCTTTAGGTGTCGAGCTATCGCACGAGCGTGATCCTGAACCTCTTTTTCGGGGCCCGTGCATAGAATTCGTACCAAGACTTGAAAAGGAGGGTAGCCCATCTGTCTACGGAACGAGATCTCCTGACTGAAAAAGCGTCCGTAATCATGCTCCTTAGCGGCCTGAATGGCGAAATGTTTTGGGTCATAGCACTGAATAATAACTCGCCCGGGCAGCTGGCCACGCCCCGCCCTGCCTGCCACCTGTGTGAGCAGCTGAAATGTCCTTTCCGAAGAACGAATATCAGGCAGATTAAGGGTCATGTCTGCACTCAGTACTCCTACTAAGGTAACCCGTGGAAAGTCTAGGCCCTTGGCAATCATTTGTGTGCCGATGAGTATATCGGTCTCTTGATCAGCAAATCGCTTCAAAATAGCACGATGAGCACCTTTACGGCTGGTCGTATCGGCATCCATCCTGCCGATACGCGCCTTTGGGAACTGGGCCTGCAGATAGACTTCGACCTGCTCCGTTCCGACGCCAAACTGACGCAGATAAGGCGATGCACAGTTGGGGCACTTCTGCGGAAGGTCATGCTTAGCAGTGCAGTAATGACAGTGGAGCTTGCGATCAGATTGGTGGTAGGTCATTGATACGCTGCAGTTCTCACATTCCATGACGTGCCCGCACTCGCGGCAAAGAACGAACGACGAAAACCCCCGGCGGTTAAGGAGAATGATGGCTTGCTCTCCACGCGTCAGGACGTTTTCGAGTGCGGTCCGCAGACTGGTGCTTAATATACTGCGGTTACCCAGCTCAAACTCGCTCCGCATATCGACTATCTCTACGTTCGGAAGCGGCCTGTTCTCTACTCGCTCAGGCAGTACACTCAGTACATATTCACCATTAAGGGCTTTGTGGTAGCTTTCCACCGCAGGAGTAGCACTACCCATGACCAGTTGAGCATCAACCAGTTCAGCCCGCTTTTCAGCGACAGCCCGCGTGTGATAACGGATCGAGCCTTCACTCTGCTTATACGTGCCCTCATGTTCTTCATCTATAACGATCAAGCCTAAGTTCTTCAGGGGTGCAAAAACGGCAGAACGCGCTCCGATAACTACAGACGCTTCTCCGCGGAAAATGCGCCACCACTCATCATGGCGTTCTCCATCGCTCAACCCGCTGTGCATAACAGCAATCTGATCACCAAAGCGGCTGCCAAACCGGCTCACAATCTGCGGAGTCAGACTGATTTCTGGCACCAGCACAAGTGCCTGTTTCCCCCTCTGCAGCACCTCTTGAATGACCTGCAGATATACCTCGGTCTTGCCACTGCCGGTAACACCGTGCAGTAGAACAGGACGCTGCACACCATCTAACTCCCGCAGGATCGTCTCACAGGCCTGTTCTTGGCTGGGCGTCAGCTGGGGCGGCGCAGGATAATGAATCTCATCCCACCCTGCCCGGCGCTCAATCTGTTCATGGGTAAGTTCGATAATACCTTTCTCTACCAGCGAATCGAGGGTCTGATAGCTGGCTTCGGCCCTATTCACTAACTCGGACGCGAGCATATTACCCGACTCCTGTAAGACTTTTACCACCCGCCGCTGGGCAGTAGCTCGTTCTGGAAGACTGGGGTCGGGGTCCACCAGAGTGGCCACCATCTGCACCTTGGTCCTCGCTCTTTCCCGTCCGTAGCGCACACCCGGGGGCAGCATATACTGCAGCGCCTCTGACAAAAGCCCGTGATATGTCTCCTTCATCCAAAATGCCAGTTCCAAGAGACTAGGCAGAATCACTGGCTCATCATCAAGGACGC
>JAAYMS010000129.1 GCA_012521295.1 Bacillota bacterium | reverse complement strand
TGGTGTTATGTGACATAGGCAACTATACAAGAACAGCTGAGCATCTCCATCTCACTCAGCCTGCGGTCACCCAGCATATTCAATACCTCGAGGAGAAATATGACTGCAAGTTGTTCCGGTACGAGAACAAGAGGCTGACTCTCACGCCTGAAGGGGAAGAGCTGCGGGAGCTGCTTACGCGGATCGCTGCCGATGCCAGTCACTTTGAACGCAACATGGAAAACAGAGAGGATGTCAGGGAGGACATCTTTTTTGGAGCTACGCTTTCAATCGGAGAATACCTGATGCCTCGAGTGATCATCCAGATACTGCAAGAAAACCCAAAGCTGAACATTCACATGGAAGTGGCCAACAGTCAAATCCTCTTGGAGAAGCTCCGGAAGGGCGAGCTTGATTTTGCCCTGATTGAAGGCGTGTTTGACAAGTCAAAATACCATTCGCTCCTATTTAGTCTAGAAAGGTTCATCCCCGTCTGTGCCCCAGACTCTCTGCTGGCTGGCCGGCCAGTGGATTTTAGTGATGTCTTCCAGTCTACTTTAGTTCTCAGGGAAAAGGGCTCGGGTACACGGGAAATCCTCGAGAACATACTGAGGCAGTACAACTACTCGCTGGATAGCTTCCAAAACATAATCGAGATCGGCAATATGGCTGCCATCAAGAAGCTAGTGGCCAGCAACATCGGTATCACTTTCTTTTATGAGATAGTGGCGGAGCAGGAAATAGAACGAGGAGAGCTGGCTGTGATCGATATTGCCGGTTTTGACATAACCAGGGAATTCAACTTTGTGTTCCTGAAGGATAGCGCTTATACAGACAAGTTTACCGAGTATTTTCGCATGATGAAGAAGGCGGCGTCGAGATTGACTTAGCTCACACAAGAGCGGTCCCCCGGTTGTTCATGATCGTCTTCATCTGGAACGTGCCATTCCTTCCAGTGTGAGGCATATGAGGAAGTGTGTGCTTGGACCTTGGAGGAGGCTGTAGCGCAGGTCCGCATTGACACCTCAACAGCGTTTATCCCTACGGTGAAGGCTCCACGGTCTCCGAGATTTCCCTGTTGGGTGATAAAGGAGGAAAATGGGGCGGTACAGAACTTTCACTGCACGGGACAGTCGGGAGGTGCTGAGGTCAAATGAGAATCCTAGTAGCTGATGACGAGATCGACATAAGGAATCTGGTTAAGATCGGCCTTGAGGAAAATGGCTACGACGTCTTGACAGCAGAAGACGGCCAGGAGGCCTGGGACATCCTATCGTCCCAAGAAGTGGGGCTGGCCATTCTTGATGTGATGATGCCGGTGCTAGACGGTTTTAGCCTCTTGCGGAAAATCAGGGAACACAGCACCATCCCCGTCATTTTCTTGACCGCACGGACGGACGACTTGGATAAGGTTTTGGGGCTTGGACTGGGAGCCGATGACTACCTCGCCAAACCCTTTTCTGTTAGGGAATTGGTTGCCCGGGTTGGTGCGCATCTGCGCCGAAGTCACGAATATCTGAATCCGAAGGAGCGAGTGGCTTCGACCACCATCACCTACGGCGATCTATCCATTGATAACGGAACATGCTGTGCCTTTAAGGGTGGTCGCCCTATCGAACTTGGGGCCAAGGAGTATAGGCTTCTCCTGCACTTCATGGAAAACCCTGAGAGGGTTTTCACCAAGAGGCAACTCTATCAGGCGGTGTGGGATGAGGAACTCTATTATGACGACAACACCGTAATGGTGCATATTAGCCGTCTCCGCAGCAAGATTGAGGACGACCCTCACCAACCCGAGTACCTCAAGACAATTCGCGGCATCGGATACAAGCTGCATTATACCGGTAACACACAATGAAGAAGAAGATCGCCAACCAGTTCTTTGCCCACTACCTTGTTGTGTTTACCTTTGTTATCCTCTCCACGGCGCTGGCTGTTGCCCTATTGTCCATAGGCAGTCGGATCGCATCCAATGCCTTTGCTATTAACCGATATCCAGCGAGCTCGATCATGCTGGACGATTATCGCCAAATCGATACATCGCCCATCGTGAAGAGCGGAGGCAGTGTGCAGGTGATCGATAAAGAGTATCGGGTGGTTCGCTCCGAAGGTCCTGACGCCATTCCTCGAAAACAACTGACTCCCGCTGAGTTTACCGACTTTTTGATGTGGAGCAAGCACAAAAACACGCCCTTCCACCACGATATTCTGTACAATCCAGCGGGGGAATTCTGGCTGATCGTCACTTTCCCCGCTTCCATACGAATTGACTTCGCCTTCACAATGAACCCTGCCACTGGAGAATTTGGTCTTGCCGCATTAATCTTTGGTACGGTGATGGTCGTCTATCTCCTGCTCCTCGTCGGTCTATCGATGGTTTATTCCAAGATCACTGCCGCGCAGATTACAGTTCCCCTCCGTAGACTCTGCGAAGGTACAAGGCTCTTGCGGGAGGGCGATTACTCGGTGCGGGTAGACTTGCGCTTGCAGAATGAGTTTGCGGAGCTCCAGAGCACTTTCAACGACATGGCCGATAGAATTGAGCGAGAGATGTCTCTGCGCAGAAAATCGGAGGAAGACAGGAAACGGCTCATTCTCGACATTTCCCACGACCTGAAGAATCCCATGTCTAGCATCCAGGGCTATGCTGAGCTGCTGTACCAAAGACCAGACCTGAGCGAAAAGGACCGGAACGAGTACCTTAAGATTATTCAGCAAAACAGTCAGCGAGCAAATCAGCTCCTCACCGAGCTATTTGAGCTTTCCGAAATGGACAGCCCCGAGTTTACTCTAAGAGCTCAGGAAGTGGATCTTAGCGAAACCCTGCGTCAGGCCTGCGGCGAGCTTGTGCCGCAGCTAGAGAGGGCGGGTTTTCGTTACGAATTCGACATT
This sequence comes from Bacillota bacterium, assembly GCA_012521295.1. GTDB lineage: Bacteria > Bacillota > Limnochordia > Darwinibacteriales > Darwinibacteriaceae > JAAYMS01. The sequence continues at coordinate 4,042 of JAAYMS010000129.1, read as the reverse complement.
CCCGAAGAAAGCGTCCTATGTTTGTTGGACCTAAACCGCTTTAGCCGGATCATTCAGAACCTAGCCTCCAACGCCATGCGGTACAATCCTTTGGGAACAACAGTGAAAGTCAAACTGGAAGTCCAGAACGGTCAAGCGATCATTGACTTTGCCGACGACGGGGTCGGGATTCCTGCCCATCTCACTGAGGACATCTTCAAGGCTTTTGTTCGGGCAGACACTTCCCGAAGGTCGGAAACTGGCGGCAGCGGACTGGGGCTTTCTATTGCCAAGAGAATCGCCCAGGCCCATGGCGGTTATCTAACACTGCACACAGAGGGCGAACAAGGTTCTGTCTTTCGGATTGTGCTCCCCGTGATTTAAGATTGATTTAAGGTTGGATTCAGCTGTATGACAGGTTCCCTTGCTATGATGGCCGTGACAGCAAAGGACCTGGATTACAGCTATTTTTTTGTTGGAGTCAATTCAGAAAGAAGAAAGGGAGGTGATGCCTGATGACCTGTGAACCGACGCGACTTGAGATGTTTCTGACTAGGATCGTCTTTTTCTTGTGTGGCAAATCAGTCTATCAGGATTTCTCTGACCGTCTACCCCTCCAAGGCACGGAGAAGGTGTTGGACTTTGGCTGCGGCATGGGAACGGTTGCCTATTATGTGGCGAGAAGGCTTCCTCAAGGCCATCTAGTTTGCCTAGATATCTCCCAGAGACGGCTAAGCGCCTGCCGCAGAACCTTGCGAAGATTTCGCAACGTATCCTTCCTCTGCGTGGAAGCCTCCGAACTTCCCCGGGACAGCTTTGATGTCATCTATTGTCACTTTGTCTTACATGACATCCCCCCGGGCGATCTGGAAACAGTGATCCCGTGGCTGGCTGAATCGCTGAAACCCGGTGGAGTATTCGTGATTCGTGAGCCTCTGAATGAAGCAGAGGCTTTGAGAGGAATCAAACGCTTGACAGAGCACAGCGGACTGCTTCTCAAAACTAGCCGCATTACTCATGTGCCACTCATGGGCAACGCTGTAGAAAGCATTTTCGCGAAAAACACCGCAAGGGAGGTCTAAACATGTTCCAAGTAAGCATGTTTCTCACGTTGACTATACTGACCATCCTGGCCCTTATGGCGACCCTCGTTTTTGGGGTTCGCGTTGTCCTGGCTGGTGGAGTCTCCAAAGCAAATCCAAGTCTGGTAGTTAGCTTCAAGAAGCTGGTGTTATCCTGCCTTACGTTAACGTTCCTGGACCTGGGTCTGGTTTACCTTTCACAAATGACCGCGTCTACGCCGCCCATTGGTGCTGAGAACAGCATCGCGGAACTCGTGGAGCTTGACCTAAACGGCAGGAAGCAATGGATTAGCCTGAGGGGCCATGACAAAAACAAGCCTGTACTGCTTTTTCTCGCGGGAGGACCTGGAGGAACGCAGATGGCGGCAGTGCGCCATGAACTGGCAGCGCTGGAGAAGCACTTTGTCGTGGTGAACTGGGATCAACCTGGTTCGGGCAAATCCTACTATGCAGAAAAGACGGGGAACATCACCGTACAAACCTATATCGAGGATGGTCACGCCTTAACAGAGTATCTGAAAGAACGTTTTTCCCAAGAGAAGATCTACTTGATCGGTGAGTCCTGGGGCAGTGCTCTAGGGATCTTTTTGGTGAGCAGATACCCCGAGTCTTATCGCGCCATGATCGGTACAGGGCAGATGATTGACTTTGCCGAAACCGAGCGGCTCGATTACGCAATGGCACTGGAAATAGCCAGTAGGAAAGGTGATGATGCCCTCATCAAGAAGCTGAGGGCCAATGGGGTGCCGCCCTACTATGGCAAGGATGTCACCTGGAAAAGTGCCGCCTACCTGAACTATCTCAGTAGCTATATGGCGAGCCATCCCGGCATCCATAATCCTGGTTATGATACCTTGCGAGACATCGGCTCCCAGGAATATGGTTTACTTGACAAGATCAACTTTTTCCGAGGCCTGATAAACATATTCAACCATGTCTACCAGCAGCTCTATACCATCGACCTGAGAAGGGACTATGCGAAGCTGGATGTTCCCGTGTACTTCTTCCTGGGAAGGTACGACGTCAATGCACCGACGGTACTCGTTGAGGAATACGAGCGGATTCTGGACGCCCCCGAGAAGGGGATTGTCTGGTTCGAACACTCTGGTCACAGCCCATGGATTAACGAGCGGGACAAGTTTGTCAGGGAGGTCATTGCATGCTTTCTCGAAAACTAACCATCGGAGTTCTGCTTGTTAGTGTTCTGTTGCTTTCGGCCTGCGCGACGGGCAGTCGTATGGTGATCCTGGAGGACCCAAACGGGACGGGCTTCACCATGGACTTTACACGGTTTAGCGCCACTAACAAATGCACCCTATCCTTGGGCGAAGGCGATGTAGTCCAAGTGGAAGCTGTCCGCGACAGCGGCAAGATAGGGCTCAGAGTCAGCGGCATGAAAGGCAGCGAACCCTACGAGGGAAATGACCTGAAAACCCTGACCTTCACCATTCGGGTCTCCGAAACGGATGACTATGTCTTCTGGATCACCGGCCATGATGCTACCGGGAGAATCACTATCAAAAACTTGGGGCACTAGGTTGGAGAGCCTTGAGCTTCTGGCACCTAGGAACATGGGAAGGGGGGAGCCGAGCGGGAGTCCCAGCCCGCCAGTGTCAGCCTCAAGGGTGGTGGGTCAAGTCCTAAATGTGGCATGAATTCTATGGCTCGTTCTGTCAGACATGGAGGAGGCTGCAGCAGCAATGACCCATTGATCATGCAATTAAGAAAGAGTTGTATGCTTAGCAGCCCCATCTGGCCCGAGTCACCTATTTCGCCTTGGAGTTGGCCGGAGAATTCTTTTCGTGATCGAATCGTTCGTAGTCGTCTTATCCAAGACCCCGACCTAATCGAGGTTTAGATAGCAATGGTACCGAAGGAGGGACTCGAACCCTGACGGGGGGCCTACCCCACGCGAGTCTGAGTCGTTGGCTAACCCCGCTCTTATTAGGTTGCCGTCCGGAGGCTGTTGAAGATAGTGGGAGACTCTTATCGATAGTTGTCAGCGTCACTACGACATTGAGGATGGGGTCGGAGGTCATCAGCGAAGACAGATGTGGGGGCGTAAGCAATGGCTGCGGCAACCATCGAAGTGACTTCGGTCAATTCCACGCGATCTAGCAGGGAGAATGAAGAAGGATAGCGAAAAACTCGCTGCTAAGCCGCAGGGTCTTTAGATTGAGTTATCATAGCCATACCGGGGTTTAATGGGGAGGTCAGGAACACGAGTATGGGAAAACACCTGCCGGAAAAAATGAGTGACTTCTTTGCTGCTCGTGTTGACATCTATGATGAGCACATGCTCAACCATGTGGAGGGATGTAGAGAAGGATATATAAAGATGGCAAAGCTTGTTCCCGAAGGCGCTAAGACCATTCTAGATTTGGGCTGCGGTACTGGGCTTGAACTTGATGAGCTATTCAAGAGACTTCCGGGTGTTTCTGTTGTGGGAATTGACTTGTCCCAGGAAATGCTGGATAAGCTCAGGAGAAAACATCCAAAGAGAAATCTAGAGCTAATCTGCGGGAATTACTTTGATGTTGACTTGGGCGAGGGTGTTTTCGATGTAGCCATCGCATTTCAAGCAATGCATCACTTTTCTCATTCTGAGAAGATTGGGCTGTATACCAAGATATATAAGGCGCTAAAAGAGAAGGGCGTCTACATTGAGTCTGATTATATGGTAACGGAGCAATCGGAGGAGGACCGGATGTTTGCCGAGAGTGCTCGGCTCCGGCGAGAGATGAATATCCCTGATGGTGAGCTCTATCACATTGATACGCCCTGTACAGTTGCAAACCAAATTGCCATGTTAAGGAGAGCCGGTTTTGCCTCAGTCGAAATGGTGTGGCGGACTGGAAACACAACCATTGTGATGGCAAGTAAGTAACTAAGCGTTGTCGGGGTCGAAAGCAGTCGCCCTAGATAAAGCACAAAACCCCGACCTAAGCGGGGTTTAGATAGCAATGGTGCCGAAGGAGGGA
>JAAYMS010000001.1 GCA_012521295.1 Bacillota bacterium | reverse complement strand
AGGAGCCTTGTCCTGGCCATATCCATGTTTTCATCTGCCAGTTCTTTCAGTTCCGGCCAGGCATGAATCACATTGTAGCCGTCAACGAGGAGATAGTTCTCTTTGGGTTCAGGTATCGTCTCAATAACGCCAGTTTTCTTCTGCCGCTCCTCCTTCTTCTGTTTCCAACTTGTCTTTGCGCCATAGTTAGCAGTGGTCTGCAGATATGAATAATCATCGTCATCGTCTGCCCGAGTCCGGGGCCGCGGCACAGCAGGGCGATAGAAGTGTTCATCCATAGGCGTTCGTTCTTGGAGAACCGCATTCACATGCATATACTGCTTTACCTGGTTCCACGGCACATGAAACCCTGCTCCATGTGAGCAGAAAACAGAGCCCGTAGGGTTCTCTAGGTCTCGATCCGGATCATAGCCAATACTGGCCACAACTTCGTCCGTATTGTGGCATGGTTGGTACCCAGAGAAGCTTAAAAATAAGCGGCCTTCTCCGCGCGTATAGGCTGTTACCTCACGCTGATAATTACGCATATTAACAACGGGTGCACTTCCCTCGAGAACTGCATAGCCCTCACGCGCTTCTTTGATCTCCCAAGTCCCGTGCATCTTCTCGATATCAGTCATGGCACGGCCCACGATCTTTTCTGGTACTTCAAGCCGAAAAGAATAATATGGTTCCAGAAGAATGGATTGAGCTTCTCTCAAACCTTGACGGACCGCCCGATAAGTAGCTTCGCGAAAATCTCCACCTTCCGTGTGTGGGTTGTGAGCCCTTCCCGCCACCAGAGTGATCTTCATATCAGTAATGGGCGAACCGGTTAAGACGCCTTTATGTGTTTTCTCTTGAAGATGAGTCAAAACTAGACGCTGCCAGTTCTTAGCAAGGTGTTCTTCGCTGCAGTTCACTGCAAACTCTAGACCGCTGCCCGGCTCACCCGGTTCTAACAAGAGATGGACTTCAGCATAATGCCCTAACGGTTCAAAATGGCCGACGCCTTCCACGGTATTGGCAATGGTTTCTTTATAGAGAATCCGCCCTTCATCAAAAGAAACCTCTACTCCAAAGCGTTCTGCAATTAGGCTTTGTAGGATCTCGATCTGGACATCCCCCATGATCTGAGCCTGAATTTCCTGAAGCTGTTCGTCCCAAACAATGCGGAGCTCAGGTTCCTCTTCTTCGATTTCCCGCAGCTTGGGCAGCATTACAGCAGGATCACAACCTTCTGGCAGTAAAATGCGATAGGATAAGACCGGTTCTAAAATAGGCGACCAACTGCTGCATTCAAAACCCAAACCATCACCAGGACGAGTCTTGGTAAGCCCAGTCACTGCACAGACAGAGCCAGCTTCTACTTCAGATACGGCTTCATACTTGTCTCCCGAGTAGATTCGGATCTGGGTAACCTTTTCTTCCCACGTATCGCCAGAGACAAGACTCCTCACCTGCAGTCGCCCGCCAGTGATTTTCATGTGAGTAAGCCGATTACCCTGTTCATCTCGGGAAATCTTGAAAACCTTGGCACCAAACTCATCAGGGTACTCGGGAACACGAGCATATTCGGCTATCCCCTGCATAAACTCCTCAACACCCTCCAGCCTCAGGGCTGATCCAAAGAAGCAGGGAAACAACTTCCGCTCCCGCATGGCCTGTTTTACTCGGGCAGTGGGTATGTTCCCCGTCTCCAGGTATAATTCCATGAGCTTTTCGTCACTAAGAGCAATGTGCTCAAGAAAGGCTTCATCCCGCCCAGCGCTGAAATCAAGACAGCGGTCAGAGAGTCGAGCCTGCAGCTCTTCTAGAAGCGCAGCTCTGTTGGCACCGGGCAGATCCATCTTGTTCACGAAGATAAATACGGGGACGCGATAGATCTCTAGAAGCCGCCAAAGGGTAGCTGTATGCCCCTGCACCCCGTCTGAGCCACTGATTACCAAAATCGCATAATCAAGGACCTGGAGAGTTCGTTCCATCTCCGCCGAAAAATCGGTATGCCCAGGGGTGTCAAGCAGGGTTATCTGCAGGTCACCGATGGCAAAAACGGCCTGTTTGGAGAAAATCGTGATTCCCCGCTCCTTCTCCAGCTCATGGGTATCTAAGTATGCATCTTTTTTGTCTACTCTGCCCAGTTTCTGCGTCTTACCAGCTAGATAGAGCATACCCTCTGATAAAGTGGTTTTCCCCGCATCCACGTGGGCTAGTATACCAATTACAAGTCTACTGCTAGTCATAATTTAACCTCATAATCACTTGGCCAGTTTGTCTAGATGATCTTCACTCTACAATCGGCCGCCACTTTCCTAATGTAAACTGTTGCTTCGTAGTACTCTTCTTCACTCTCTAAGTGCTCAATAATCAAGGGAACTTCAGTACCTAGTTTAGCCAGTTCAGTTAAGAAGGCGGCATAGTCCAACTCACCGAGACCTGGACGCACTTCATCAAGGTGCACTGTAAGTTTGCCGCCCAACACAATATCTTTAGCGTGACAGCTCTTAATGTATGGCCCCAACTTACGGATGAAATCTCGGAGAAACTCGCCATTGTGGTAGTACAGATAGGGGCTGGTAATCATATTGACCGGATCAAAGTGCACCGCAAACTGAGGCCGATCGATAGCTTCGATAAGCTCTAGGTACGTTTCGGTGGAATAAGGATACACCCAAGGCATAGGTTCCAAAGTATAAAAGGAGCGCTTGGGTTTCACCGCATCGATAATACGGCGAACGGATTCAACTATGGCATCAAAGGCTTCCTGCGTGAAGTTCTTGGCATGCGGCCCATCCCAGGAGTCCCCAAAGGAACCAGCGATGTTGACGCAGCACAAAGCTCCTACTTCGTCTGCGAGGGCTAGTTTGCTTATGCAGTGCTCAATCGCCTTTTCGCGTTCGGCCGGATCTGGGCTCAACGGATTGCTCCACGCCCCCACTTCGGCAATGCAGACATTGTGTTCCTCAGCGAGCCTGACATATTCGTGTACTTCAGGATCCCCAAGGTTTACGTTTCCCGGAAAGACGGCTGCACTGTAGCCATATTTCTTAATCATCTCGAGCCAGCGTTCTGGTGAACGGCCTTGATCAACGATCGCTCCTCCTAAACGTATCACTACCAACGCTCCCTTCTTGTGAACGCATCTGCGAAATTAATAATCTATTCGCCTTTTTACGACCCATAACCTCTATACTGCATTCGCAAAGAGAAATCTACATACGTCCAGCAGGAACAAGGCCACTATATAGCAAAGTTTCTTGAAAATTCGCAGAGAAAGGGTTCTGATATGAAGATCCTCGTACTTAATAACGGGAGTTCGTCTATTAAGTATCAATTATACCAGATGGATGACCGGGTTGTGTTAGCTAAAGGAGTGGTTGAGAGGGTCGGAACAGACAGCGCCCTCCTCAAACACCAGGGGCCATCTGGTGAAGCTGTTCTAGTCAATATAGAAGCACGAGATCATAGGCAGGGGCTCCAAGCCGTGATCGAACAACTGACCCATCCTGTTCACGGAGCTGTGAATTCCATGGATGAAATCGCAGCAATTGGGCATCGGGTAGTTCACGGCGGCGAGAAATTCCAAGAATCTACACTGATTACTGATGAAGTCATTGCTGGAATAGAGGCTGTTTCTCACCTAGCGCCTCTGCACAATCCGCATAACTTGACAGGTATTATGGTCTGTGCAGAGCTTATGCCGGACAAACCGCAGGCAGCAGTTTTTGACACAGTCTTTCACCAAACGATGCCTCCGCACGCGTACATGTATGCCCTACCCTACCACTATTACGAAGACCACGGGATCAGAAAATATGGGTTCCACGGTACTTCCCATAAATACGTTGCGCGACGAGCAGCCGCACTCATGGGGCGGCCTCTCGAAGAGACGCGCATCATCACCTGCCACTTGGGAAACGGCGCCAGTATTGCGGCTGTCAAGAATGGGCAGTCCATAGATACCACAATGGGCTTCACGCCTTTAGAAGGATTAATGATGGGTACCCGCTGTGGAGATCTTGACCCGGCAATCATCCCATTCTTGATGAAACAAGAGGGCGTCGGCCCCACCGAGCTGGACCGGGTCATGAATAACCAAAGCGGCCTCTTAGGAGTCTCCGGGATCAGCAACGATCTGCGGGATATAGAAAAAGCGGCTCAGGAAGGGAGCCCCAGAGCACAGCTCGCGCTGGATATGTATGTTTACCGAATTCAGAAATACATTGGGGCGTACCTAATGTCCCTTGGCGGCGCCGATGCCATCGTGTTTACCGCAGGAGCAGGCGAAAACCAGAGCAGCATTAGAAAGAAGATCTGTGCTGGCCTTGCTTGGCTGAATGTACACATCGATGATGAACACAATCAGGTACGGGGAGCTGAGCACCGGATCTCCACTGCAGGCTCTCCGATTGAGATCTGGGTAATACCTACCAATGAAGAACTTATGATCGCTGAAGAAACGATGAATTTGGTTTCAGAATAACTAGAGCGCACCTTGCACAAAAAGGTGCGCTCTCTAGCTTGGTTCCAGGATCAACATGGACCTCTTGCCCACCTTGAATCGTTCTACCTTCCGGTATCCGTGTATATCTGTCTTCTGTTTCTTGTCTGAGATCACTGCAACCACCGCTTTTTCGCTCAAAACAGAACGAAGGTTGCCAAGCATGACCACGATTGGATCGGCTATCTCCTCCGACCACTGCACTGTACCTCCGTAGGGAACGTCGGTAATCACAACATCGATCGAATTCGGATCTAGTACCGTGCCTAGAGGAGTCCGCAACACATCGATCTGCCGGCATTCAAACGACAGATGAGTGATTTTATCCAACATGGACTGAAGGCGCAGGGCGCTGGCAAGAGCCTCTTTATGCGACTCTTTATCGTAAAGCTGTACGTCTCGTTGGATCTGCGCTATACGCTGCGCCATTCCTGCATGGGTCAGAAGAGAGAGATTATCCATGGCGAGCTCAAGCATTGCCTCATCAATATCTGATGCATAGATCTTAGAAAACTCTTGGCCATGAAGGAACCCAATAGTTGTCAGCAGATAAGCGCCTCCGCAGCATGGATCGTAGAGAGTGAGGCGGCCTTTGCCGTGTCTTTCCCTGACTCTTTCAAGGCACCGTTGAATGATCTCACTTCCTAATCGGACCGGAAAAGCAGTCGCTCCCGGGCGATTATATAGTACCCGCCCACTGGCGAAATCCTCGTAGTTCTTGGCCTCTATCTCAAATCGATACTTCATTGACAAATCTAACCCTGCCCTTACCCTTTCTGATGTTCTTCCTAGATTTTCACACACTCTGCATAGCCAACTTCCCTGCACCCAGCAGCCATGGCCTTGGCAAGAGTCTCATTTGTCCGGTGCGGCAACGCCAATCATAGTCGTCCTGCTGTCACTGTTATAGTAGGTCTAGGTTGCTCCTACGACCCTTCCTTATTAGTTTCTCAGTTCGTGGAATCCCATAGCATTCCTTCTTGATACCGTCTTGGCCCTCCTAGAGCTAAGGAACATAAAAGTGGCATTTCTAAGCCAGTGCCACTTGTTTTCTGTTATTCGTAACTCAGCGCAACCACAGGATCAAGCTTGGCGGCCTGCATCGCCGGGTAAACCCCTGCCACAAGGCCAACCAGAGCAGAAAAACCAAAGGCGACGGCCAGAGCAGGTAGCTCGATACTCGCCGGCCAGTCACCGAACCGGCTCACTGCGTTGGCAATAAGAGCACCTAATATTAGGCCAAGGGCGCCTCCACTCGTGCTCAATACCAGCGATTCAACCAAGAACTGCAGCAATAGATCGCGGTATTTCGCGCCTAAGGCCTTGCGGGTTCCAATCTCTCTGGTTCGCTCACTCACAGACACCAACATGATATTCATCACGCCGATTCCCCCCACCAAGAGGGAAATCCCACCGATCGCTCCCAGCATGAGTTGGAGTGTGAAAGCTACCTCACCCATTGTCTCCAGCATCTCATCTTGGCTGGTAATCGTAAATCCGTCAGTGGTTCCTAGTCGAGAAGCAAGGAGAAACTCTGCCTGTTGAACTGCGGCACCAGCCTCTGCGGCTGAAACAGCCTGAGCCATGAGGGTCGAGACAGTATTTGTGCGCAGGATTCGTTCCATAACGAAAGAAAGGGGCACATAGACCTGGCTATCGTAGTTGCCCATAAAGACCTGGCCTTTAGACTCCATTACTCCCACGACGGTAAAGCTGTAGCGCCGATCTCCAACTACAAACGTCAGCTGTTCGCCCAAAGGATCTGCCTCACCAAACAGTCTTTCGGCAGCCCTAGAACCTAGGACCATCACTGGTGTACTCTGATCCACATCTAGTTCGTGCAGAAAGCGTCCGGCACGAACCTCATAATTGGTCACATCCTTATATGCGGGTGTAGTTCCGACCATTGAGGCCCGCAGATTTGTCCCTTCATAAAGCAAGAGCCCGCTGGTCTGCACCTGAGGTACTACACGCTTCATACTCGGTGCCCGTTCTTCCATATATTGGGCCAGCTCTACAGTGAACACTTCCCGGGCGTCAGTGCTCACACTGGCACCTCGCCCGAGAGTGGGGGCAGGGCTGATCATAATCAAGTTAGAACCCAAGGCCGAAACCCGATCAAGGACCGAAGCCTGGGCCCCCAGGCCGATTGAGACAATTCCTACCACAGCGGCAACACCAATAATAATCCCCAACATAGATAGGAAAGAGCGGAGTTTGTTGCTCTGCAGGCTCCATACTGCAGAGCGAATTGCTTCAGCTAGGTTCATGCGCTCACCCCATCTCCGGCCGTATCTTTAATGATCTGGCCATCAAGCAAGTGAATAATCCGTTTGGTCTGTTTAGCTACGGTTGGGTCGTGAGTAATGATCAAGATGGTATTGCCTTCAGCATTCAACTCGGCGAAGAGTTCCATGATCTGTGCGCTGGTCTTGCTGTCTAGAGCCCCAGTTGGTTCGTCAGCCAAAATGAACGTAGGCTCCGTTACCATTGCTCGCGCTATAGCCACGCGCTGCCGCTGGCCTCCGGAGAGCTCTGGTGGGCGGTGTGCCATCCTATCGGCGAGGCCAACGCGTTCCAACACCACTTCAGCACGTTCTCTTCGCTCCCGCCTACGCACACCAGCATAGATTAGGGGAAGTTCTACGTTTTCAAGGGCTGTCGCCTTGGGGAGCAGATTGAAATTCTGAAACACAAACCCTATTCTGCGGTTGCGGATTTCGGCCAACTGATTGCCCGTTGCCTTCTGAATGTTCTGGCCCTCGATCAAGAGCTCACCCGAAGTAGGACGGTCAAGACAGCCTAAGATGTGCAGGAGGGTGGACTTACCCGAACCAGATGGGCCCATTATGGAGATGAATTCCTGCTTAACAACTTTAAACGAGACTCCCCGCAGGGCATGGACTTCTTCCTCACCCATATGATAGATCTTCCTGAGATCCCTTGCCTCAATAACCAGACTCATCGGCCGAACCCACCAATCCGGATGCCTCCAAGGGCGCCCATGGCTCCACTGGGAAGAGATCTGGTTCTGTCGTAGAGTGCGAAGTTGAAACCTACAATCTCGTCAGTTGGCTCAAGTCCAGAGACGATCTCCACCTCAATGCCATCAGTCAGGCCGGTAACAACCTCCACGGGCACTCTTTCCCCATCACGGAGAACCGTAACGAAGGAACGGTTCCCCTGACGGACAACGGCTTCGACGGGTACCTTCAGCACATTCTCAGCCTTTTCTACCTCGATGATAACAGAGGCTGAATAACCTACTCTCAGCTCGGCAGGCCCATCATCAATGCGTACTGTTACTGGCACGGTGGTGATACCACCAGAGCTTTGGGCTATCATCCCAACTTGCGATACTGTTCCCCTCAGTCTGCGGCCCCCAAGCGCATCGACTTGGATTAACGCCTCCTGTCCTACTCGAATTAAGTGCATATCCAACTCATCAACTAAGATGTCTGCATAGAACACGCTGTTGTCCAGGAGGGAAATGACAGAAGAATTGGCCGATGCATGCTCTCCCTCTTCAATATTGACTGCGGTAACGACGCCTGCGAAAGGTGCCCTAATCGTAGTATTGTCTAAGTTGGCCTGAGCTACTTTTAGATCAAGCTCTGCTTCACGCAGTGCGTTGGGAGTCCCACTGATCTTGGCCAACTCGTAGGCATTCTGAGCCTTGAGCAGAGCAAGCTCCTGCTGGGCACTTTCCATCTGCGCTAACACTTGGCCTTCTTCAACATAATCCCCGAGCTGCACATAGACACGCTGAACTCTACCGCTGGACGCGAAGGCTAAGTCAGCCTGGCGCGCGCCCGAAATAGTCCCCGACGCCTCGATTTGTCTGGAAATATCGCCGCGAGGGACACGCATCGCCATCTGAGCAACATCAGCGATGACCTGCTGGATCTGTCTACGCGCACTGCGGCGCTGGCGGACATAGTATCCTCCCACTGCGATGAGAGCAACAACTACTAGAATTACTATCAAATGTTTCTTCGTCTTCATCGGCCCTGACCCCCAGCTACTGCTAAATCTCCTACTAAACCTCGGTTAAGGCGGCGCTTTGCCCACGAGTAGTTGAGCATGCTTTCATAGTGTTCGAGCTGTGCCTGTCTAAGGCGCAGCTGAGCACTATCCAAAGCACTGTGGTCAATCAAGCCAGCATTATATTGGAGCTGGGCAGCTTCCCACTCGAGCTCAGCCTGACGCAGCGTAAGATCAGCAATCTCCACATCACGAGCGAGTCTCTTAACCTCCTCGGCAGTCTCTTTGAAGAGAACCTTTACTTGTTCGAGTGCTTCTTCGTAGGCACTGCGCGCCCTTTCAAGGTTATCAGATAGTGTCTCTAATGTGCTGCTCCTTTGGTTCTTATCCAACAGTGGGTAACCGATGGTCACTGTAGCAGTAAAAGCAGGCCCAGAGCCTTGACCACCCTGACTGCGCTCGCCGAGACTCAGGCGCAAACTGGCTTCAGGTTTTGATGCGGCTTGACCCGCCTCTAGTTCCAGTTCAGCCCTAATCAAGTCCACTTCGTGTGGGAGAACCAGGGGATGGTTGTGAACCTCCGCGAGCAATGTATCCAAGTCTATATCATCCAGCCTCTCAGGAAGTTCGCTTATGTCAAGGGGAGCAAGTTGAATGTCGCCTGCCAATCCGATTGCTTCCAAGAGATTAGCCTTGGCGGAATCAGCTGCTGTCCTGCTCGACTCCAGATCTCGTTCCGCTCGCAGAACATTCAGCTTGCTGTTAATTAGGTCGAGCTCCCCTGCTTCACCCATCGCCAGCTTTTCCTCCACAACCCGCTGATTTCTCAATGCGGTTGTCAGGCCAGCTTCTGCTATGGCAACGCGCGCCTCCGCAATCTGGGCTGTACGGTACAGCCTCTCAATTTTAAGATGAGCGTTTTCCATCACATAGTTACGCTGCTTTAGCAGTACAGTCTTGGTCTCGTCGGCTGTCCGAAGCGCAATCTGATCAGAGCTGAACCAAGGAGCGGGCCAGATAGCCTGTGAGAGAGATAGGGACCAGGTGGTTGTTGTAGAATCCTTGGAAATATCCCACTTGGGTGAAACGCTTCCAGTAAAGGTGGTTCCCAAGAGACTTGACTTAGAAAGAGACAGCCCAGCTCCAGAGGAGAGACTAGATTTGTCATTATCTAAGTCATAGGTGTAAGATAAGATATCACCACTGATGTCCAGCGCTAGACTGTGCTTATCGAGGATGGTTTGGATACTCTTACCGGTGTTCTCCCAGCTGGATTCCCAGGCCTGGTAATCGCTGTGATACTCTACCCGCGCCAGGGCCTCATCGAGCGTGAGAATGATGGGTGATTCTTGTGCAGCGGAGATCCAACTCACGCTCAACAGCACACCTAGAGCTAACGCCAGTACCAAGAACCGTTTCATTGGATACTCCCATCCAATCCAATTGTGTGGTGAAACTGAATATAGCTGTTCAAATATGATACGAGTGCATCCTGTAAGTTTTTCTGTGCATTCAGAAGAGATACTTTTTGCTGCAGCAGCTGGATGTCAGTGATGAGCCCCACCTCAGCTTGACGCTGGTAGATAGCGAACGTATCCTGAGCAATTTCCCAGTCACGCTCCGCGCTTTCGTACCTGGCAAGAGCTTCACCGAGAGAGTGATATGACGAAGTAATGCTTTCTTTTATATTCGCCTCTTCTTGCGCCAGATTGAGCTTTGCTATTTGGAAATTCAGCTCAGCTCTCTTAAGGTCAATAGGCGGAGTCCCTTCGATTTTGGCAGTCTCCAACTGACGCTCCTGCAGTGTTAAACTATACTGCTGGTCCCACAAGCTAAAACTATTACTCAAGCCGATTTCCACACATTCTTCCAGCGAAAGCTCAAGTTTTGGCAGGGGAAGTTCAGGAGACAGGGTCAGTGATGTACTATCGGCCAAGCCAAGGAGGCGGTTCAACACCCGCTGGCTTTCGGATAGAGCCCGTTCAGCACTGCTCTTGTTGCGCCTTGCTGCCTCTACACGATTCATCTCTGACAATTCATCTAGCTTGCCTGCGTCACCGATGCGCACCTTTTCCTGTACAACCGTGAAATCATGCTCAGCAACGATTAGTTCCAACTCTCGTACCTCAACTGTGCGTTCGGCTGCCAGCACATCAGTATAAGCCCTGAAGAGCTCCAAATAACTGTTCTGGCGTGCTGTTCTGTAGGAGTTCTTGGCGCGCTCAAGACTGTGCTTAGCCTGCATCTCACTCTGCTGCGAGCTGCTCATCAGATTGGCCGCCATCGCTTTTTCGTAATCAATTTGCGCTATCTCGAGGTTAAGTTCAGCTATCTGCAGAGCAATACTGTTTTCAAGCATTAGATTAACAGCGTCTGCAAAGGTCAATGTGGCAGGGAAAACCTCTTGTGCGGCCACCACTGGAACCGCACATGCCATTACAAGTGTAAAGACAGTCAGCCATAACATGTATTTCATTTGTATCTCCTCCCTAGTGATCTCGAAGTGCGTCTACAGGCGTGATCTGAGCCGCTTGAATTGCAGGATACAGCCCGAAGAGCTGTCCTGTGGCTAGCGCCAAGATGAATGCCAGGGCCATCGCCTGTGGGTTAAGTCTATTCATTGTTGTTGTCCCTAGAATATATATCGTAGAAAGAAGCTTAGTGCTGACGTATTCGTTCGAAAGAAGAGCAGCACCCAAACCGATTACCGATCCGAGTAGGGAAAGGACGAAGGCTTCGTTAAGTACATGCCCCACGATCTGCAGGCGGGAAGCCCCGAGAGCCCGGCGCAGACCTAGTTCGCGGGTACGTTCCACTACACTTACCAGCATGATGCTGAGAATACCGATGGAACTGATCGCGACGGCTACAAAGGCGAACGCACCGAGAATCCCGGTCATAAAGCCAATGCTTTCTCGCAAACGAGCCTGCTGTTCGGCCAAAGAGAAGGCCCGCAGTTCCATATCTTCCACGATACGATCTGCAAGGATAACTCTTGCTTCTTCAACTGCATCCGAAAGATGACCGGGCATCGCCTGCACAAACAGACTGTTGTAAGTAGGCTCCCACTCGATTGGCCCCATAGAACGCATGGTTCCAAGAGGAACAATGAGAAAACCTTCCCGCAAGAAGCTCTCAAGTGCGGGGGCGAGTGGCTTATAGACACCGATTATTGTAAACTCTCGTTCTCCGAAGGATCTTGTCGAAAACCGTTTTCCAACTGGAGATTCACCGGGGAACAGCTGATCGGCAATGGTTTGGGATATAAGCGCCACGGGGTTTGACTGTTCCACATCTGCTTGAGTGAAAAACTCTCCTTCAACAAGTTCCATACCAACTGCACTAAACATGGGAGCTGTGGCCTCAGCAGCAGTTCGTACCTGGTAGCTTACTCCATCTACTTCTATTTCGACCGACCACAGAGTTTCATAGATGAAGGCACTGTCGATGAACAGGCTTTCGTCTTGGAGCCGTGAAAGGTCCTCGGTTTGGAAATTGGAGATAATCATAGTCATGACATGGTTGTCAGAACGTTCCTCTTTCAATACCTGAAGCTGCAGTAGGGTGTCGCCAAGTGACCTGATAGCCCCATCTTCATACATCGCGTTGAGGCTGAGGGACAGAACTATTGCGACAATCCAAACACCTAAAGCCAGCTGTAGAATGCTCAACAGAGACCTCAGCGGCCGTTTTCGCATAATCCGGGTTGTGAAGCTAATTGATTCGAGCATGTTCTTCCCTCCTCAGTCCGAGCGGAGTGCATCAGCCGGATCAACGCGCGAGCCTTGATAGGCAGGATAGACTCCAAACAGAAGGCTGACGAGCACGCCCAGTCCGCATCCAAGTAAAACTCGGATCCAGTGGTGCTGCCCAACGAATGAGCCGCCCGAAACTTGCAGCAGCACCTGATCGGCTGCAAACGACAAGACTATCCCAAAACCGGCACCAAATAAGCCCAGCACAAGGGACTCCAGCAGGAACTGTTCGAAGATCATTCGCCTAGAGCTTCCTAAGGCTAAGGCTAAGCCAATCGATTTTGTGCGTCTTAGAACTCGGGCAAGGATCAGATTCAGGATATTGATCACTGCCACAACCAGCCCGACAGAGGCAAGCCCACCAATTAAGAGCATCGTCTCCACCTGCTGAGCCCGAGTCTGCTCGAAATCTGCCAGGTTACTCCGCACTACGGCTGCATCTCCAAACTGCAGGGCAACTTCTGCTTGGATAACTTCGAATGCCTGCTGCAGGTCGATACCTTCTTCTACACCGATGTTAATTGACGAGAAGGCCTGCACCCCTTCATAAGGGCTGCTGTTGAGCGGAATGAACCCAACGTCAGCGTACTGGTCTATCATATAAGGAGGCTTGCTATCATCAGCAGAAAGGACACCGATCACTTCGTACTCTATGCTTCCAGCCCAGTGTTCCACAGGCACTTTCTTACCCAAGGCATCACCTTCTGGGAACAACCTTTCGGCCAGTCTGTGCCCAAGCACAATCACGCGATTGCCCTGATCCACATCTTCCTGCATAAACCAGCTCCCTGCAGATAACTTCGGCTGATAGAACAAGTAATAGCCCACTGTGGTCTCAGTGATAACAAATGAGTTTCTGGCCAGGCCATAGCCATAAAACTGACTACTAGACTCGTTCTCTGCGTCGCTTTCAATCAGTGGCGTTTGCACCAGCATCTGATAGCCGTCTATATAAACGTGCATGCCCTCAGGTAGGTTGCTCTGTAGCGCCTTAATGTGTTCGAACGATACTTCAAGCTCCAACCGGTCTTCTTCGGTCATCATTCGAATCGGTGGCATTTCGTGATATGCCAACTGGTCGGCTGGGCTGCGTATCTCAAACGTACGGAACTGAGGATACTCTAATATGTGAGCCATCTCAGAACGCGTCCTAATGAATAAAGACAGAATAGTCACAATCACAGCCACGCCCAACCCGATGGCTAGGATAATCAAGAGCGATTCAAAAAGCCGCTGTTTTGTGTGACGCAAGGACCACTCGAACCGGCTCCCGACAGTCATCTCCCTCACCCCCTACCGAATTATACTGGCGATCTCGTCCATGAGGCGAATACCGCACAGATCATAGACTGCTAGAACTGTACCTATATACTCCAACTGCACCTGTTCGCGTTCAGATTCGAACCCCCGCAGGTCCAACTCAGCCTTCTCTACATCCAACGCACTGACCAAACCCGCTGTTAGTTTCTTAGACGCTAACTCAAGCGCTGCTGCCGCTTCCTCAATCTGTTCCGTGAGGGTAAGCAGGCGGCCATCCAAAGCGATAACCACCTGCAGATACTGCAGCACCTGTTCTTGAACTGCCCTTCTCCGTTCGGCCAGAGCAAGTTCTGCTTGTTCCACCGCCAATTCTAGCCGGGCTAATCTAGCCTCTCCGGAAGTCAACTCTCTGCTAGCGATCAAGCCAATAGACCAGCCGGAGGAACCGTCGGGACGCGTTCTCCATTCCAGGCCACCCGAAAGCTTTACATCCCAACCCTTGGAACGTTTCTCCTCATGCAGCTCTGCTTCGGCCTGGTGCAGAGCGGCATGTGCCTTCTTCAGCTCAGGGTCGGCCGCAAATGCCAAACGGAAAAGCTCATCTGCTTCAATCGTGCAGCGGTAACTCAGTATGTCGACCTGCGGTTCGTAGTCTACAGGTTGCTCTCTGCCTAAGATATAGCTCAGGTTCCTATTGGCTTGATTACGCTGTATCATGAGCGTTTCTATCTCGCGCTGCAGCGTTCCTACCTGGCGCCGAAGTGTCAAGTCTTCTCTACCTGTCTTGATTTCACTGGCTGCCAGCGCATCTTTGAGGTAATCGAGCCGAGCCTGTTCTAGGTGCAGCTTTCGATCAGTTTCGTACAGCTGCCTAAAGGCGGCAAACACCTCGAGTACCAGGTCATTTTCTCGGCGGAGAAAGTCATCCACTTCCGATATGGACTCAATCTTTTTCGCACTTCCAAGTAGCGTGTAGTCCAGGCTCAACCTGCCTTCTGGATCTAGGATCTGATCATCCAAATCCAGAGTCAGCGTTAGGCTGCCGCTCACAGTCAGCTCGTCAGATAAAGGGAGCCTCACTTCGGCCATTCCAAATGGGTTCTGCAGCTTCCCGTCATTTATCTGGAGAGGGCGCGTCGTGATCGTTAGGTCTTGTACAGCTCCTGCCCTTGCCTGTACTTCAGCCCGGCGAATCTCTATGCTGCGGAGATCAAGGGCGTAGCGCTTATTGCTCTGAACAGCTTGGCTCAAGGCATCACCAATAGATAAAGGAACCATCGAGCTGCCTAATGCTGCTCCGCTCTGCAGTACATAGACCATCAGTATGGCAACGAGAATTACATACTCAACCCTCGGTTTCATGGCCTTCACTCCAGACAACCGGCTGCCCGATCTGCTGCAGGAGATTACTCCGGCCTAGGCTATAATCGAGGAGAGCCTTGCTGTACTCTTGCTCAACTGCTGCAAGCTTCTCTTGCTGAGCCACTATCTGAGCATTGCTGACTACCCCAGCGCTATACTTGATTTCCTCTGCCTCCAGAATCCGCTGCTCCAGCTCGACCTCTCTTGCCTTAACCTTGACATTCTGAGCAGCCCGCATCAGCGTCAGGTAGTCATTCCGAATGCGGAAATACAGCGCTGTCTCGGCCTTCTCCAATTCGATCTCGGCCCGCTTTTCTGCAGCTTGGGCGTCTTCAAGCTGAACTTTAGCAACAAATGGATT
>JAAYMS010000128.1 GCA_012521295.1 Bacillota bacterium | reverse complement strand
ATATCATCATATCCCATCACCGAAACGTCACTAGGGACCGAGATTCCGAGTTCATTTAGTCCACGAATCAGGCCCATGGCCGCGATATCAGACAAGACAAAGATTGCAGTCTTCTTGTCCAGCAGGCCCACAACCTTCTGTGCCGCATGATATCCCCCAAGCATCGTGTTTCCAGCCTTGATCACTAACTCCGGCCGGTAGGGAATATTCGCTTCTTCCAGAGCCTGCTTATATCCCGACCACCGCTGGTAGATGACCCTAAACGTCTCGTCGATCTCTCTTTCCACACCGGATACCAAGATAATCCTGTCATACCCGAGTGAGACCAGATATCTGGTTCCCAAATATCCGCCCCATCGATCATCGCTGTTTACCTGATACACCTCGGGGTCGCTGATAAAACTGTCCAGAAACACACACGGGATATTTAGTTCCAGGATGGCGCGGTAATGCTCCGAGCTTTCATGTACACCGACTACCACAATCCCGTCGAGCTGCCGCTCTTTGACAAACGCCATATCCGGGCTGTTAGACATGGCGCTCAGCATCACATGAAAGTTTTTGCTGCTGGCACCCGATTCGATACCCGACATGACCTGCCAAAAGAAAGGATTGTCCTCAAACTCTCCTTTAGTTAAGTAGGGAACCACAACGCTGATCAGGTGCGAGTTTTTATTCTTCAGGCTGCGCGCAGCGAAGTTCGGTGTATAATTGTACTTCGTAATCAGTTTTTCCACTAAAGCTCGAGTCTCTTCTGAAACCCGCCCCTTGTTGTTAATCACATTAGAAACGGTAGCTATTGAAACATTCGCTTCCCTGGCTATATCTCGAATAGTTACCTGTCTGGGTTTCATGCTTATTCCCCCAAGGTGGTTAAATGTTTTAGCATATTATAACATGTTTTCTGAGGTAATGCACACTATAGTACGTATATTTTTGCCCGGGAGTTAAAACTATAATGAAGTCCCTTGACATCCTGCGTAAACGGGCTTAAACTCAAAGTATAGATTGCGGTAAAATTGAGTAATTGTTAAGGGTTGGAGCTCGTTCTTTTTTGCCTCGTGATTAAAGGTTTAATCAGGAGAAGGTGGTGATCGGTTCAGTAGGAAGAGGTCATCGTGAGTTGTTTTGTGCTTCTTGACGGGCTTTGCCCACTATTAACCAAAAGGGGGACATACGCAGTGAGAAAGAGGTTTGTAGCACTTACCCTGGCGTTTGTACTAGTGGTTGGTTTGGCATTTACAGCCAGCGCAAAAGTGACGCTCAGGCATTGGGATTGGCATCAGCCTAGAATGAACCTGAAGCTAAAGTACATGGAAGAGTACGAGAAGCTCAATCCTGACGTGACTTTTGAGACTCAAGTTATTGGTTGGGAAGATTATTGGACCCGCCTCATGTCTGGTGTAGCCGGCGGAGATGTACCTGACATTGCTCAATTCCATAACTCACAGACCCAGGCTTTTTTGAACCATCTCGAAGCATATCCCGCTGATCTATTCGACTACGATCGCTATAAAGAAGAGTTTATCAACTTCGAAGCAGCCTACTTATTTGATGGAACCTTCCATTTCTATCCGGTGGGCATCATGACCGGCCTCATTTTCTACAACACCGACCTGTGGGAAGCAGCCGGGCTCACCGAAGCCGATATCCCCACCACTTGGGATGAGTTCGCTGTAATTGCCAAACGTCTCACCCAATACGACGAGAACGGCGACATCCAAGTTGCAGGCTTCGTCCCGAACGGAATCCTCGGCGTCTTCTGGCTCGATCTGCACTACCAGCTCGGTGGTAAGCTCTACGGCGAAGGTGCCAAGACCGTCGATTGGTACAATGATGCAGGTATTCAAGCCCTCGAATTCATCGAGAAGCTGATCTACGAAGATCGGGTAACCGAAATGGGCTTCCTCAGCTTCAGCGAAGCTATGGGAACCGGCCACGCTGGCATGGTCTACAGCTGGAGCTGGCTCGGCGGCGAACTCAACAACAACTACCCCGATCTCAACTGGGCGGTATTCAGATTGCCAACCTTTGATGGTAAGCTAGCTCCAGGGCCAATTGCCCGGAACAACCACGAAACAGGAATGTCTGTAATGAAAGCAGCTCGTCCCGAAAACAAACGAGCAGCATTTGAATTCCTCAAGTGGCTCTACGAAGAGACCGATTATCTAGTTGAGGTCAACCGGATCTTGGGTACAGCTCCATCTAACATAAAGCTGTTAGACGATCCAAGAATCACTTCTGATCCGCTCATCTCTGCCATTGCCGAGCAGGTACCTTACACCAACATACCTGGCGAGATTCCATTCGAAGTAGAGAACGACTACGGCTTGGGAATGCTTGAAGACCTGATTTTCT